>DATFAZ010000072.1:0-5603 GCA_035254105.1 Noviherbaspirillum sp.
GTGCCAAGGCTCATGACAATCTCACTCTTAATCGTTGGTGATGATGGCGCGGCGTGAATCTTGGGAAATAATTCGTACAGGAATGCCCCGGTTTTCTAATTCCGGTAAAAGTGCAGGCGGGATAATCGCGATCGCTTTGCGGCGGGCGGCGCTCTGCGCATGCCACTTCTTGATAAACGCATCAAGCGTAGGCAGCCACAGATGGGGTTCGTACTGCAAACCGAAGTCCATTTCATCGGGGTTGCCAACAAGGATGAGCGTGCGCTGCAGGTAGAAGGGCATCGTTTGTTCGTATTTTCCTACTGAGTAGATGGGTGTTTCCGGCGTGGCTATTGCCAGTATTGCGGGCACATGGTTGAGGCCTGCCTTATAGCGGCCAAGAGGCTCGTGGCCGAGCATTATTATTTGACCAGACAGGAAGCCGGTCGCGGCTAACATGACGATTGTCTGGGTTCGGCGCAGCCGCAGCGCCATCAAAACGGCAGACAGGCTGCCCACAAGACCGGCGACGGCGGCGGCAATCACCCAAGTTGTATACGCCAGATAGAGCGGCTGTTCATACGCATTGGAGGCGAGTGCCGGAATCCTGTGCGTGAAGCCCAGACCGACGGCACTGCAAAGTGCGATGAGGCCAGCGCTGAATGCGAGCGACTTGGTGGATGCATGTTCAAGATGACAGGCGATCAGTAGCGCCATTGCCGGAAAGATCGGCAGGATATAGGAAGGCAGCTTGGAACCGGAAATGCTGAAAAAAACAAAGATCAATACGGTCCAGAGCAGCAGCAAAATTTTCGGTTGCAGTTTGTCCGTAGTCTGCCGGCGCGCATTCCACAGGCTTTGCGGCAGCAACCCGATCCACGGGAGAATGCCAAGCAGCAGGATAGGGATGAAGTAATGCCACGCTCCTTCACGGTGATGCACCGTACTGGTAAAACGCTGGAAGTGTTCATGAATGAAGAAGAAATACGGAAATTCCGGATTCTTCAGCGATACCAGGATGAACCAAGGCGCTGTTATGGCCAGAAACAACGGCAGGCCGATGAGTATTTGCAGACGCTTGAGGAGTGCCCAATTACGCGTTGCGAGAACGTATAGCGCAAGTACGCCGGCCGGGAGGACGATGCCGATCAGCCCCTTGGACAGCACGGCCAGAGCCATGCCGCTCCAGCATGCGAGCATCCAGTAACGATGTTCGGTTGCACTTGCTCCGGGATGCTGTGCCAACAGTAGCGCGCACAGGGCCAGCGTCATCATTGCCGCAAGGCCCATGTCCAGCGTATTTATATGGCTCATGGCCGCCCACAAGAAGCTGGAGGCGAGCACCAGTCCGGTATATAGCCCAACGCGGGGATTGAATACACGCCGCCCGGTATAGGCGGTTAGCAATATACCGAACAGGCCGCACAGACCAGTCCACAGACGTGCCTGCCATTCGCCCAGGCCGAATGCGCGGAAGGTCAGCGCATTCATCCAGGTTTGCAGCGGCGGCTTTTCAAAATATTTGATGCCGTTTAGGCGCGGAGTGATCCAGTCGCCGGATACAGCCATTTCGCGTGCCATTTCAGCATAACGGCCTTCGTCGGTCGGCACCAGCGTGCGTGCTCCGAGCATATAAAACCAGATCGCGCAAAAAAGCAGGAACAGGCACCAGTGCAAGATTTTTGATGGGCGCGATGCTGGCATATGCTGGGAATGCCTGCGGATCAGTCCAGGATCAGCGCCAGTGCAACCTTGCGGCCTTCCGCCATCAGGATATTGTAGGTGCGGCAGGCGGCTTGGTTGTCCATGCATTCAACGCCGATTCGGCGTGCGATAAGTGCCGCGGTCAGCCTGGGATGAACAAAACGCTGGCGCTTGCCCGTGCCGAGAATGACGACATCCGGATTGAGGGCTTCGATATCCGCAAAATGTTCGACAGTTAGCGCATCGAACGAGGCTGGCGGCCATGCGATGGGTGGGATTTCGGGCAGAACGATCAGGCTATGGGTAAAGCGGATTGCGTTGAGTTCGACGCCTTGCTCGTCGTAGGCCGTGACAGTCTGATAATGCTGGGTTGGGGTGGAATGGAGTTTCATTGCGCTATAGACACGCCTGTAAGCGTGAATTTCCGACAATTAAAAGAAAAAGATGGCGCATTCTAGCGTTTTCGGTGCCAAAAGGACTTGAGGTGCATTGATAAAACGCCTTCCTTTCGGCAAAATGAGTCTTCTGGCGGTGCAGCATTGCATCCCACATTTTGCATAGACTACAAGGGATGGCACGAGTGCAACCGATTCTAAAATCCAAAAAACTGGCAGACGTCTGTTATGACATCCGTGGCCCCGTCTTGGAAAAAGCCAAGCAGATGGAAGAAGAGGGCCAAAAGATCATCAAATTGAACATCGGTAACTTGGCCGTGTTCGGTTTCGATGCGCCCGACGAAATCGTGCGCGACATGATCCTTAACATGGGCAATGCCGCAGGCTATACCGATTCCAAAGGCATGTTCGCGCCGCGCAAAGCGATCATGCACTACACGCAGGAAAAGAAAATCTCCGGCGTTACCATTGAGGACATCTTTATCGGCAACGGTGCGTCCGAACTGATCGTGATGGGCATGAATGCCTTGCTCAACAGCGGTGACGAAGTGCTGGTGCCGGCGCCGGATTATCCGTTGTGGACCGCTGCGGTCAGCCTGTCCGGCGGCAAGCCGGTGCATTACATCTGCGACGAGCAGGCGGACTGGATGCCGGATATCGACGATATCAAGAAGAAGATCACGCCGAACACCAAGGCGATTGTCATCATCAATCCAAACAATCCGACCGGCGCGCTGTATCCGGTGGAGCTGCTTGAGCAGATCGTCGAGATCGCGCGCCAGCACCAGCTGATCGTATTCGCCGACGAGATCTACGACAAGACGCTGTATGACGGCGAAACGCATACCTCGATCGCTTCGCTGGCCGACGACGTGCTGTTCCTGACGCTGAACGGCCTGTCGAAGAATTACCGCTCCTGCGGCTACCGCGCCGGCTGGATGGTGGTGTCGGGCGAGAAGAAGCATGCGAAGGATTACATCGAGGGCCTGAACATGCTCGCGTCGATGCGGCTGTGCGCCAATGCGCCGGGCCAGTATGCGATCCAGACCGCGCTGGGCGGGTACCAGAGCATCAACGACCTGGTCGGGCCGGGCGGGCGCCTGCTGAAGCAGCGCGATCTCGCGCACAAGCTGCTGACCGACATTCCGGGTGTTTCTTGTGTGAAACCGAAGGCGGCGCTGTACATGTTCCCGAAGCTCGATCCAAAAATGTACCCGATCGAAAACGACCAGAAGTTTGCTTATGAACTGCTGGCGGAAGAAAAGGTGCTGATCGTGCAGGGCACAGGCTTTAACTGGATTGCCCCTGACCACTTCCGGGTGGTCTTCCTTCCCAACTCGGATGACCTGACCGAGGCGATTACGCGGATTGCGCGCTTCCTGGACAGTTACCGTCGGCGCCATCGGATCGCAGCCTGAATCACTATCCTTAGATTCACTTCACACTTCGCTGCCGGTCCCAAGCCGGCAGATTTTATTTTTAAAAGACTATGAAACCCATCAAAGTAGGCTTGTTAGGCATCGGCACCGTCGGTTCCGGCACATTCAATGTACTGAAGCGCAACCAGGAAGAAATTACCCGCCGCGCCGGCCGCAGCATCCAGATTACGATGGTGGCAGACCTGAATACCGCACGCGCCAAGGAATTGACCCATGGCGAGTGCGAAGTGGTCAGCGATGCCAATCTGGTCGTCAATAACCCGGATATCGATATCGTCATCGAGCTGATCGGCGGCTATGGCATCGCCAAGGATCTGGTGCTGAAGGCGATTGCCAATGGCAAGCATGTGGTCACCGCCAACAAGGCGCTGCTCGCCACGCATGGCAACGAGATTTTCAAGGCGGCGCAGGAAAAGGGCGTGATGGTTGCGTTTGAAGCGGCAGTTGCCGGCGGCATCCCGATCATCAAGGCCTTGCGCGAAGGCCTGACTGCCAACCGCATCCAATGGCTGGCTGGCATCATCAACGGCACCACCAACTTCATCCTGTCCGAAATGCGCGACAAGGGCCTGGATTTCGACGTGGTGCTGAAGGAAGCGCAGCGCCTTGGTTACGCCGAAGCCGACCCGACCTTCGATATCGAAGGCGTGGATGCAGCCCACAAGGCTACCATCATGGCATCGATTGCATTCGGCATTCCGGTGCAGTTCGACAAGGCGCATGTGGAAGGCATCACAAAGCTGCAGGCAACCGATATTCGTTACGCGGAAGAGCTCGGCTATCGCATCAAGCTCCTGGGTATCGCCAAGCGCACACAGGTCAACGGCAAGTCAGGCATCGAGCTGCGCGTACATCCGACGCTGATCCCGGCCAAGCGGCTGATCGCGAATGTGGAAGGCGCAATGAATGCGGTTGTAGTGCAGGGCGATGCAGTGGGCGCGACGCTGTATTACGGCAAGGGCGCCGGCTCCGAGCCAACCGCATCCGCTGTAATCGCCGACCTGGTCGACATCACTCGTCTGGCAACTGCGGATCCGGAGCATCGCGTACCGCATCTCGCATTCCAGCCGGATGCGATGAACGACACGCCGATCCTGCCGATGTCTGAAGTCACCACCAGCTACTATCTGCGCATGCAGGTCGCCGACCAGCCGGGTGTGCTGGCCGATGTGACGCGCATTCTGGCTGACTCCACGATTTCGATCGACGCGATGCTGCAGAAAGAGCCGGCTGAAGGTGAGACCAAGACCGATATCGTCATTCTCACGCATCAAACGCAGGAGAAAAATATCGTTGTGGCGCTCGACAAGATTGAAGCGCTGCCGACCGTCGTCGGTGAAGTCACCAAGATCCGTCTCGAACAACTGAGCTGATCTTTCAAACGGGCGGGCGTCGAACATGATCGGCGCACCGCCTCTCTTACCTTACTCCCTCCATATTCGGCAACTGGTGCGCGATGCCCTTGTGGCAATCGATGCAGGTCTTTTCTCCGCTTGCCAGTTGCGTCGAGTGCGCATTTACTGCGCGCTTGCTCTGCTTGGTGAAGTCCATTGATTCAAACAGGTGGCAGTTGCGGCACTCCAGCGAATTGTTCGCCTTCAGGCGGCGCCATTCGTTGTTCGCCAATTGCAGCCGGTGCTCCTCGAACTTTTCCCGAGTGTTGATGGTGCCGAAGATCTTGCCCCAGACTTCCTTCGAGGCCTGCATCTTGCGCGCGATCTTGTCGGTCCAGTTGTGCGGCACGTGACAATCCGAGCAGATGGCGCGCACGCCGCTGCGGTTGGTGAAGTGGATCGTGCCCTGTAATTCCGAATAAACGTTGTCGCGCATCTCGTGGCAGCCGGTGCAGAATTTTTCCGTGTTGGTTGCTTCCATCAAAGTGTTGAAGCCGCCCCAGAAGAGGATGCCGAAAATGAATGCGCCTATCGTCAGGAAGCCGAAGCTGAGGTGAACGCTGGGCCGCTTCAGAATATTCCAGTAGCGCTTGAGCAGTTGCTTCATGAGGATTCCCCTCTTATTTCTTGCCGGCCGGCGCAGGTGATGTTGCTGGCTGGGTTGGCTTGTTCAGCATCGTCTCGGCATCGAT
>DATFAZ010000073.1:0-20572 GCA_035254105.1 Noviherbaspirillum sp.
CGCATACTCATCGTAATCATCCTTTTGCCGGCCATCATCGGGATCCATGGAGGTTAGGGAGGTCTTAGCATGAATCCGTTCATGATTTGGACATTTGAATCTGGCTAAATTTGGACATTTGAAAATGGCGCCTACAGCAACATTTCGCATAATTTGTATTATGTTAAATATGAGGAAATGAGCCCCAATCCTGCTGCCCGAATTTCCGGGGCCACCTCTCGTCGTCATATATAGTCAAAAAATCGGCTCCCCCAAGAGCAGTTCGCCTCTCGAAAACCGTGTAGATGTCCATCATACTTCGCGCCAAATATCGCGTTGTCACTAACAGTAATAAATCCAAATGTTCCCAAACACTTCGCTGTCGAATCGAATAATGATCGAGAAATCTTTTGCCCTAATACTGACGAACCTACTAGAACCAAATCTCCGAAATTCGAAAAAATCGCTTGGAAGCTAAATCCTTGATCGACCCCCGATTCAGTTTGAAATTGAACTTGGTGCCCGAGAAAATAATAATACGTTGCATCTTGAGTCGCTTCGTCCAATGTGAGCTCTTGACCATAAACCTCTTCCAAGCAAGGTTTCACAAGCAGTATTCGTTGGCGCGTTCTTTCAGAGTCAAATTCCCCTGATTGATACAAGTCTTCGGTGGAATCAAGTTTAAGGAGCAACTGATGAAGCTCTTCATTGAATTCGAAATACGCATTCATAGGAGTGGATACGCAGTTATTACCTCGGTTGTACCGTCCTTCACGACAATTCGTATTGTTGTCTCACCTTTGGTGCCGATTACTTTGCCCATTTGAATATCAAACACTCTATTGCCGTTTGACTGCAGTATGCCCGCCATAGATCCCTTCTTCTTCCAAGCTTCGTCTAGTGTATTCAAAAGTCTATCTGGCGGCACTACAAAGACTGAATGATCTTTTTTGCTTTTAAGAGTGATAGTCAAATGCTCCGCCACATGCTCGAGGCGGAGTTGTCCGCTTTTTGGATTAGTACCATAGATTAAACCGGTTTCGGTAGATTTCCATGATCCAGGGCCATTTGGTGTAAGTACACCAGACTTCAGTGCCGCTTGTTTAATATCGTCAGCTACCTTCGCAATCGACGTCGGATGCAACACCAACTTGCCCCCGACTGGTCCTGAGGGCGGCGGTACAGCTGCGAGCTTCGTCTTTCCTCCCCCAAAGATACTTTTGATGGCCTGCCCGCCGCTTTTGCCCGTAATGCGGACGTTGGTTGCCAACATCATCGAGAGGCTGGCGAGCGTTCCCCCGGCCTGCTTCAGATCCGCGTCGCATTGCGCGGTATTGATTGTGTCAATAAGATCGATCGTACCCTTGACAAAATCGATCGCTGCCATACCGATGTTGTAGTACCCCATGCCAACCAAGGCGATGTCGGCCAGAAAGCCGACACCGAATGCGTGTGAAGCGCCCCAGATGCCAAATATCTCGACCGTAGTTGCAATGCTTTCAGGACTGACCAGTTCTTGAAGGGCATTACCGATTTCTCCCGGCAATTGAGCGACGGCATAGCCAAACACGCTTTGCAGCTTGTCCTGGAAACTCATGCCCGATACGGGCTTGGCCTGCAGTCCTAGCGGGTCGATGTTTGCGATCGGGTTATTGTTCGCGAACGTGTACAGGTTGATGCCGCCGCCCTGCCCGCTTGGATCGGCGCTGAGATAACGTCCGCTGGATGGATCAAGATAGCGTCGCGTGTTGTAGTGCAGCCCCGTCTCGTCGTCGAAATACTGGCTGGAACCGCGCAGGTTCAGCTTGATCCGGTTGCCGGTGTCCAGGATGGCTTGGCCGAAGCCGGTGAGCTCGGCTTGCCAGACAGCGTGTTTGGCCTCGTCGACCACCGCTCTCGGTGCGCCGGTGTGATCGACGACAATCGCATATACATCGGTGCTGTGCGCTTGCCCGGCCGATGTCGATACCGTCCCCAGTGCCTTGCCCCAAGCGCTTTCCCGGGCTTGCAGCAAAGCGATCGGCCGCATGCCGTCTTGATCCTGTAGCCACACGTATTGCCGCGTAATCTTTGCCGCACTTTCGTTGGCTTCGGCTTCGGCAGTCAACTGGCTACCATCGTAAAAAAAGTAGGTGACTTTCTTCTGGTCGCCGGCATGGACCACTTTCTTGATTCGCTCGCCGAACGCGTTGTACTGGTATTCCGCCAGCGTCTTGCCGTCCATGCTCACCTTGCTTAGCCGCTGCTGGCTGTCCCATGTGTACTCGGTTGCACCGACGCGGGTGACGCTACCGGCGGCGTTGTACGCATAGGGTTGTGCCTGCCCGCCGTTGTAGGAGGCGAGGATGCGGTTGCTGCGCGCGTCGAGCGCATAACGGGTAAGCTTGGTGTCGACGGACCGCGTCAGCAGATTGCCGCCGGCGTCGTAGCCGTAACGTAGTTCGTCTGCTGCGGCGGAGAAACCGGTTGCCTGCGAGCTGGCGCGCAAGATGCCGGTGAGCCGGCCCAACTCGTCATAGCGGTAGCTGAGCTTGCTCCTGCCTGTCGGGTCAAGCGGTACCCGGTGTACCAACTGGCCAACCGCATCACGCTGGTGGTTTTCTTCCCATAGGCCAGGGCTGCCGATGCGGGTGAGATAGCCGCTTTGATCGAGTTGCCTCACATAGTCTAGGCCGTTGGCAAGACGACAACGCTGGTTCGCATAGCCATCTTCGGCGTCGTTCAATCCGTCCAGCAAAACGGTTTTGCCGAACAGATCCTTCCGGGTGATTGCATGGAGCAGGCCCGCTTTCGGGTGGACCGCGCCGTTGTAGTGGTACATGAGGATTTGGCCATCAGGGAGCGTCTTTTGCTTCAGCCGGCCGTCTTCGTCATACTCGTAGCGCGTGGTAAAGCTGTGACCGTCGATTATGCGTGTGTGAGCAGTCAACCTGGCAGCGGTATCGTAGCCATACCGCTCTTCGCCGTCGGGAAAGGCGATTCGCGTGGGTCGGCCTTGGGGGCTGTAGGCGATCGTTGTCTTGCCTTCGGGTGCAGTTTGCTCAATGACGCGGCCTGCAGCATCGTAACGGTAGGAGATCGTGCTCGACTGTGCCACACCGTTACCGATGGTTTTTTGTGTCAGGTGGTCGGCGTTATCCCAGACAAAGACAGTAGTGCCGGCATCGGGGCTGTCGACCCGGATCAGGCGCCCGAAATCGTCGTGAAGGTAAGGCGTCTTGAGGTTGCGCGCATCCGCGATTGCTGCCAACCGCCGCTGCCGGTCAAATACGAGGCGGGTGGCAACGTTGCCGGGTTCGAATATCGCCTCGGGCAGACCATCGGCTGCGCGCGCGATCATGGTGGTGTTGCCGTGAGGGTCGGTCAGTTCATCCACCATGGTCGAGCTGTGGCCGACGCTGTTCGCAATTTGGCTGGAAGGAGCCTCGGGGTCGATGATGTAGCGCGACAGGTTGTCCCGTTGGGCGAGACTGCCATCGGGGTTGAGCAGGCTGCGCGCGACAAGGCGGCCCTCCGTGTCACGTTCAATCCTGATGCGATTGTTTTGCGCATCGAAGAGATCGGTTATGCGACCGTCCGTTCCATAAGCAAGACGTATAAGCTGCCCGGTGGATCGCCGTACTTCCGCAAGCTGACCCAATGCATTGTATGAAAGGTGCTCTTTGATTCCCGCTTTGCTGAACCTGGTCACTCGCCCCGCAACGTCAAACTCGTATTCCATCTGCAGGCCGCCGGGAGCGACAATACCGAGCGGACGCCCTGCTGCGTCACGCCGGGTCACTCTGGTAACTTGATTGCCCGGCGCAACGATTTCGACCGGATAGCTTCCTCGGGGATCATAGTGAAACAGGGTGATGTCCGAGTCGACGGGGCTGTTAGATGGCCCGTTCTTCAGCGGACCATCGATCTGCGCCAAGACGCTCCTGCCATTGATAAGGGCATACTTGTAGGTGGTCGTACGTTCGATTGATGTTGCATTCTCGCTGCCGTCCACCGCCGGGCTCCAGCCGCTCTCCGTTACCTTTGTCGGCTGGCCGAAGTCGTTGTAGATAACGCGGATGGATGCTTCTCGGCCTGGTATCGCGCTGGGTCGGGCGATAAGGACAGGCTTGGTTGCCGCGTTCGATGCGTATTCATAGCGCTCCAGGAGCTGCAGCGTCCGAGGTTTGCCATTGCTATAAGTGATCTTGCTGACAGTCAGCGGACGGCCGTGGCGGTCCAGTTCCGTCTTCACGGTCTGCAGCGGCTGGCCCTGTTCGTTCAGCCTGGTTGTTTCAATCAAATGTCCGAGCTTGTCATAGCCGTACCGCATATTTGCCTCGCCACAGCTCGCGCACCCGGCTCCCCTGACTTCGAGCAATCGATACTCGTCGCCGACGATCGCATGCTTGTAAAAGGTGCGCTGCCCGCGGCTGTTGGTGAGAATCGTCTGCCCCGGCTCGCTGCGGTCGAATGTGACTTGCTCGATTCCGGTCCCGGGAATAGGCTTGCCGTCGTTGCCTAATCTGAGTGGCTCACCCTTGCTGCTCAGGATGGCCTTGCCGTTGATGTCATACGCCCAGGTGACGATGCGCTGGCGGATCGCGCTGCCATCCCTACCCGTGCCGTCAACGGTGATCCCGGTCAAGCGGGTCGGCTGATGCGGGTCCTCGTAGTGGTACACGCGGCTGACGGTGTTGTTGCCCTCATTCGGAAATGTCACTTTGACCAGATTGGAAAGCAAGTGAATCTTGTCGATGATCGTGCCCTTGGGCGGCTCACTGCCGTAGTGGTAGATGAAACGGCCGACGGGGGTGTCGATGGATTGCACGCCGCGAAAGCGGTCGCCATTCTTCGCTGTCTGACCATCAAGGTAATTCAGGTGAAGCGAACGCCCCTGCGGATCGGTCACCGTCAGCAAATATCCTTTCGGGTCATACTGCAGGCTGACGAATTCGCCGGTTGGCGCAAGGATCTGCACCAGCTTGCCGCGGTGGTCAAAGCTGAGTTTGCGGCCATTGACCCACGTCCATATGTATTCCTCACCGCGGCTGGTTTTGGTGATGGCGATTTTGCCGTATGCGGAATTTGTGCTGGCGCATTGGCTGGGATCCGTCGGATCGCGACTGAAAATGAGACGGGAACCGTCGCCCTGAATGATTTGAATGGTGCGGCCGACGACATGCAAATCGGTTTCATACGACAGTCGCCAGCCGCGTCCGAAAATTCCGGTCGGAATGGTGTGGCCGCTGTAGCTGCTGTTGTAGTGGCGCGCGATTTCCAGGCCAAGCACGCCGGGCAAGGCGGGCAAATCGACTTCGCGCTGATACTTGTTGCCGGTGATGATATTGATCGGATTGCCACCGCCAATGTTGATGGGTGATCCGGTTGGTTGACTTGCCGGCCCCGTTGCTGAACAGGTCGGCCCCGCGGGGTTGATGCTGCAACTGCCCGGTCCCGGTGCGGAGGGGAACGAACCATTCCTGCAGTTTTGCATGGTCGGATCGCAAGCGCCGATTCCTCCAGTACGGTGGATCTCGTCGAGCAACCCGGCGCAAGTAGGTGCTGGCAGGCTCATCGTGAGAATGATGCCGATAGCAGCGCCGTAAATCTTGTTGCGAATCGTCGTGGTCAATGTTGTTCTTGGTTTCATAATCGTTCGCTGCAAAAATGCATGCGCAAGACAAGCCATCGGCGGATGGACGCATTGCGTCAGGCCGGGTTCTTTGTACTCTTATCGTTCGGGCACAGCGGGCAATCGTCGCCGACACAGGTGCTGCCGCCTCCATCGCCCCCGCCTCCGGGATCTGCCGGCGTCGCAGGTTCATTGCCGACGGTGCATCCAATGGTGAGACAATCCGGCGGCGGATCGCCGGTATCCGCGCCGGCGTTACCGGAGCCATTGCCTTCAACTGGTGTTGATCCGGAACCGTCAGGATTGCCGTTATCGCCAGTCCCGGGTGTGCCGCTGCTGTCATCCGCCCCGGGCGATGAGGACACACCCGTCGCTGGGGTGCCATTGTTGCCTGGTCCAGGTGCGGAAACGGGATTGGCCGGTTCAATCGCGTCGGACTGCATTTGAAGCGTGACGTGGGCGACGATCGGAATGCGGCCTTCGTTCACCAGCTGTGTATGGAAAGCGTCCTTGCCGTCGTCGAGCCATTTGAGGTAGACGAGGTAGACCAGCTTGATCAGCGGTACCTTCGGCTCGTAGCCAAGCGTGATCCGGAGCTTGATCAGATTGGCGTCCTGAATATTCTGTCCCGACGCGCTGCCGATCTGATTCGGATTCTTGAAAGCGAGGTTGCTATTGGGGATGACGCGGGCATCGCCGCCGCTGCTTGCCTTGCCTTTGCCTACCGTGCGTTGCAGGGCAGGCTCATTCCAGTCGTCGAAGCTTTCCTTCGTCGGATTCAGCAACTCGATCCGGATATGATCTTTCAGATCAGTCCTGGCATTGTCCAACGCGGTTTGTAGCTCGGAATCATTGCGGCCACCGCCATACAACGGGATGAGAGCTCTTTCATAGGCCTGCGTGATTTTTGACAGATCTGCATTACCCATACTTCCCGCACGAGCAGCCATGAAACCGGCGTGATTCATCTGGTCCTTGGCGAAAAACAACAGGCCATATTGCAGGACCGCCAGACCCAGCAGCGTGATAACGGGGCCGACCACGGCAAATTCCAGCATCGCCGCACCGCGCTGGCGCAACGGTGGAAATGGTGGCGACGGCGGTACCTTACGTCCGAAACGACGGATGACGCAGCCGTGTTTCATTATGGCGTGCGTTGCCGTATCAGCATCGG
The DNA here is from genome assembly GCA_035254105.1 of Noviherbaspirillum sp. GTDB lineage: Bacteria > Pseudomonadota > Gammaproteobacteria > Burkholderiales > Burkholderiaceae_D > Noviherbaspirillum. The sequence goes on from DATFAZ010000073.1 coordinate 6,768, forward strand.
ATACGGCTGAGCCCAACTCGTGCGGTGGTAACAACGGGTGCCGCAACCGGTCGCCAGGGCGGATATCAAAATGTTCTACACTGCCGTATGCGAGTTCAAGCGTATGCCTTGCACGCCGGTTGCGCTGACCATTCTCATCGCGGCCGGTGTGACTCAAGCTACCCCGCCAAGGCTTGAGATTGGCTACGCATTTGAGCACGATGCCCTCTTCATCAAGGTAGACAACGTCGATCGGGCAACGCATGAAGGCCGTATGCACACTTGGACAACGAGTGAGTAGAAAACCGTGGTTGCGCTGCAACGGAGCACGCAGCATAAGACCGGCAAAGCGGGCGATGAAGTGGGATGCGATGCGCAGATGCAGAGGATGTTCGCCGGTCTTCGTGTGCAGCATGGCATTACCGCCTTGCCCGCGCGGCTCAGTTGTATCGTTTTTTTTCATGCTCGTTCGTTGCGATGTGTTGCTGGCGATTTCTTCAGTTGCATACGGCAATTACAAGCCTGAGTTCATGAACTTCATGACGATCGGGAAGAACAGTACGATGAATGTGCAGGGAAAAATGAATGCAATCAGCGGAAACAGCATCTTCACTGGCGCTTCCATTGCGAGCTTTTCCGCTCGCAGGAACCGTTCAATTCGCCGTTGGTCAGCCTGTGCGCGCAGCACCGGTCCGAGATTCATGCCCATACTTTCTGCCTGGATCACGGCCGTCGTAAAATTGGCCACACTGGTTTCGTTCAGCCGCTCCGCCATGCTGCGCAATGCCGCGGCTCTGGACTTCCCGGCCCGAAGGTCCCGCAACACGCGCTGGAATTCGTCCCGCAGCACACCCCGCGGGCCCTTGGTCACTGCTTGCTGCATGGCGCCTTGCATGTTCAGGCCGGCCTCTACGCATAGCGTGATGATGTCCAGATAGAACGGTAGGGTCTTGAGCAGTTCCCGCCTTCTAAACGAGAGGCGATCTCGCAGCCACATGGCGGGATAGAACCAGCCGATCAGGGCGCCGGCTGCCAGGGCTTCCAGATATGCGTCGATAGAGAGTCCTGCGGAATCCTTGCGCGCTCCCTCGAACGAGCCAAGTACCCAGAAAAAAACTGCTGCCATCAGCGCCGCGGCTACCGCACGGGCAGCAATAAACTGCGCAGGATCAATGCTGTAATCGAGGCCAGCCTGGCGCAGCTTTACCAGCAGCTTGTCACGTATGCGTGAGCCAAGGAGTGGAGCGATATAGTGACTGATCCATCGGATCGGCCACCAGACAAGGCGAAAGCCGAGCGGCGGCGCGTCCTTGTATTCGCGATTCTCTTCAGGAACATTAGCAAGTGCTTGACTGACCAGCCAGCCGATTGCGGCAGCCGACAGGCCGGTCATCACAGCGATCAAAATCAGGATCGACGACGGGTTCGACAATAATTGCTGGCTCATTGCTGCACTCCCTGCTTTGTCTTACACATCGATTGCAATAATCTTACGAATGACGTACACGCCAATGACCTCGAAGAACGTGATGACGATAAGCGTTCCCCATCCAACGCGGGTGTGCCACAACATGGACATGGCCTCTGGCTCCATCTTGCTGAGGATCGCCATCAGCGCCATCGGCAGAAGGCCAACTACCCACGCCTGCAGCTTGCCCTGCGCAGTCAGAGCCCGGATCTTGCCTTCCATTTGCAGGCGGCTGCGAATGGTGTTGGATGTGCGTTCGAGCGTTTCGGCCAGCCCGCCGCCGGTTTCGGCTGCAATACGCATAGCCGAGACGACCAGCGTGGTCGATTGAGTGGGTACACGCCGATTGAGGTGGTTCAGGCTTTGCTCCAGCGTCACGCCCAGTCGCTGTTCGCGCAGTACCAGGGTGAACTCCTGGGCCAGCGGCGCTCGCGCCTCGGCTACCAACTGTGAAATGGCCGAGCTCAAACCTACACCCGCGCGCAGGCCGCCGGAAAGCATCATCAGCGCGTCAGGCAACTGTTCTTCAAATTTGCGCCGTCGGCGCATGCGCAACCATGCGTACACAACTTGGGGCAGGTAGCCGAGCGCGAAGAACACGGGAATGGCGATAAGCGCCTGCCCAATAAGCATCCACGCCAGCGCTGCGCCGAACGCCATAATGGCGAGCTTGAGAATGAATAGCTTTTTGGGATCGATAAAAAGGAAAAACTCCTGCACCTGGAATCTGGCTCGCTCGGTGAAACTGGCGCGGTAACGCACCATTGCCGCAGTACCGATATCAATCGCGAGCCAGGTCAGCAAGCCTGCCGATAGCGCGACAATGCATACGACGAAAATGATCATCTGGATCGTGCTCATGGCCGTGCCTCGCCGCCGTGAAAGTTGTCGGCATCCACATCGATATCGCCTGGAATAAAGGGCTTGAAGATGTCCATCTCGAGCTTATTGCCGGTAGCACGCAGGTCTTCGTAAAAACTCGGAACGGTATCGCAGCCGGTGAAATAGCCAGTGGTCTTGCCATTCGGGCCGCGATAACCCTGGTTGACGAAACGGAACAACTCCTGAATCTGAATCTTGCCGCTTTCCATGCCAGTGATTTCGGTGATGCTGGTAACCATGCGCGTGCCGCAGGCAAAGCGGCTCTGTTGTACGATCAGGTCAACTGCTGAAGCGATCTGTTCACGGATGGCGGCAAGCGGCAAGTCCATTCCTGCCATCAGCACCATGGTTTCCAGCCGGGCCAGTGCGTCGCGTGGCGTGTTGGCATGCAATGTCGTCAGGGAGCCTTCGTGGCCGGTATTCATGGCCTGCAGCATGTCGAGCGCCTCGACACCACGGCACTCGCCGACCACGATGCGGTCGGGACGCATGCGCAGCGTATTCTTGACCAGATCGCGGATCAGCACCGCGCCCTTGCCCTCTACGTTGGCAGGACGCGACTCCAGGCTGACCAGATGTTCATGGTGCAGCTTGAGCTCGGCAGCGTCTTCGACGGTAATCACGCGTTCGCCGGAGGGAATGAAGTTGGAGAGGATATTGAGTAGCGTGGTCTTGCCGGAACCCGTGCCGCCGGAGACGATGATGTTTTTGCGCGACTTGACACATACTTCCAGAAACTCGGCCATTTCATGGCTGATGGCCCCAAAGCGGACCAGATCGCCTGCATCGAGCTTGCGTTTGGCAAATTTTCGAATGGTCAACGTTGGCCCTTTGAGCGCAAGTGGCGGAATAATGGCGTTCACACGCGAGCCGTCCTTCAGTCGGGCATCGACCATCGGTGACGACTCGTCGATACGACGCCCGAGTGGTGCGACGATACGCTCGATGACACCGAGAACCGCCCGATCACCGGTAAACGTCAGCGGGTGCCGTTGCAGGCGGCCGCCACGCTCGATGTAGATCTCGTCGAACTGGTTGATCATCACTTCGGTCACGCTGTCGTCTTCCAGCAGATCTTCCAATGGGCCGAGGCCGACCGCTTCGTTGAGCACTTGTTTGCAAAGTAGATCGCGATCCAGTTCCTCCGGAATATCTGTTTCGTCCTGCAGGATCTGGCGAATCAGGGCTTCGGTTTGCGCGCGCAGCAAGTCGTCCGTCATGCTCGATACGTCATGGCGCCGGAGGTCCATGGTCTCCAGCAACTTGCTATGAATGCGCTTGCGCCATTCAAATTCGAGCTCTTTACGCGTCGGATCGGTGGCGACAATCAGCGGATAGCCAGCAGACGCGGATACGGTATCGATGGCCGACGGCAGCTCTTCTGTTGAAGGAAGACTGCCACTCGTAGCGGCATCTTCCCCGATCGCTGCCGTCGCGCCCGATTCCATCAATTGTCGTTGGACACGCTCCGCAAGACGGCGCGATGCACGTATTTCTTCTGTCGCGATCCGATTGCGATAGGCTGCGGAATCGGAGCGTGAGTCGGGAGAGGCAGCCTGGATCACACCGTCCTTGCCGCCAATCTCCGAAATGCGCAGCCTGTAGGGCCCGATGCCGAGCACGTCGTCGGCCTTTAGCGGGCCATACTGCAACGCCATTCGGTTTCCATTTACAGTGACGCCCCCAAAGCCACCGAGGTCATCAACGAGCACACCCGACGGTGTCTTGAACAAGCGCGCGTGCTCTTTCGATACGCGCCAGCTGTCAAGGCGGATTTCGTTCTGTGGACTCTTGCCAATCACGCATTCGTCCGGCACCTGAACGAGATGCGACTCGCCGTGGGTGTTGATAATTTCGACCTGTAACATGAAATCTCCGCGTCCTAATTGTCCTCATGTACGGGTGCCAGCCACTGGCTGGCCACCCAGCCCTGCGCGCCTTCCACCTGTACCGCGCGCCAGCTACCGGACGGGTTCTGTGGCAAGGCAACAACGATCTGTCCGGCGGTCAGGTGTTGAATGATCTGTGCGTTGATATCAGGTGTGACTCGCAGCGCGAGTTGATCGAGGTCTACCCGGAAGTGTTGGCGCTCAGCATCGGATGGAGTTGTCGACCCTTGGGACCCGGCTGCACTGATCTGCCATGGTGCAGCAGCAGATACGGAGCCGCCCTGCCCATCCCGGCCCAGACCCAGATCCCGACCGTCACGATCGTGCCGCGCCAGTGGGCTGCTGGAAGACGCCTTTGTTGCCGGCACGTGGCGAGATAACTCGACACTGTCGGCCGGTACCCAGCCATTCAGCGCGCCGACCACAACGTTGCGCCATTGCTCCCCATTACCCATGTGGTTTTCAGCGGCGCCAAGCTGCACAACTGCACCCCGAGCGAGATGCAGCAAGGCTGTACTCTTGCGATTCGGTTCGGAGCGCAGGATCAATCCTTCTTTCAATATGCGTAACGTCACCCCGCTATTCTCGGTACGTGCAGAGGGCGTCATCGGATTGCTAGTGCTCGCTGCTGCAGGCTGGTATGTCGCTGCTATCGGCTTACCCTCCGGGGCGAGGGCAATCGGTGCTGCTGTGGCTTGGCGTAACGCGCCGGTTGGAGCTGTTTGCTTGCTATCCGATAGAGTCTGCGGCTCCTGCTTTGCCGGCTGCGAGGGTGGGATGAAATTCGGTTGAGCGAGATCATGTCCTGGTTGCAGTGGATCGGTCAGCAATGAATCCCGTTCGAGATTCCGGTGCAGGCGTTCCGTCGTCCGCTGGACGCGATCGACCAAACCCGGCGATTGGCTGTCCACGATAGTCGGCGTGACGAACACGACCAGTTCGGTCTCCTTGTTCTGGAAGCGCTTGGAGCGGAACAGCGCACCGAGGATCGGCAGATCGCCTAGCAGCGGAACTTTGTCGATGTTGGTGTTGTTGTCCACCTGTATCAGTCCGGAGAGGACAATCGTTTCGCCACTCCTGACGTTGAATTCGGTATTGGTTTTCCGAGTCAGCAGCGCAGGGCCGCCGGCGGTGGAAACTGAGGGGTCGATCTTGCTGACCTCCGAATCGATCGTTGCGCGAATAGTGCCGTTGCGGTCCACTTTCGGCTGGATATCCAGCTTGATGCCGTAGGGCTTGAAGATGACGGTAACGCCGTTCAGATTGGATACGGAATACGGGAACTCGCCCCCGGCGAGAAAGCTGGCCTTCGATCCACTGCGCGCAGCAAGCTGTGGCTCGGCCAGGATAGACGCCTTCCCATTTTGGGCAAGCAACGCCAGCTGACCATTCAGGCCAAGATTTGCGGCTGCGACGGCATTCAGCGCAGATGGGAAAATGGTACCGGCGACATCGGCTGGATTCGTGACAGGAGGAGCGTTATTTTGTCCGGTTTGAATATTGATTTGATACGGTCCGTCATGGCCTCGCGTGAGGGGACGCCAGATACCGCCGATGGCAGCACCACCGGTTGCGCTCCATTTGACCCCGATTTCACGCAATTCGTCGACCGGAAACTCGACGACCTTCACATCAAGCATCACCATCTTTTCCCATCCAAGACGGTTGGTGAAATTGATGATCTGCGGATAGCGCTTTTCCAGTAACTCGATTTTCGAAATGTCCGCATCCGATAGCCGTTCACCTTCGACAATTACCTTGTCGCCAACAATCGACGCCTTGGAATTCGGAATTGTGGTGAGAAAGGCTGCAATTTCGCGCGCAATGCGTGTCGTGTCACCCGGGACAATGCTGACCTTGAGGCGTTGATAGCGGCCATCTTCGTTCCACACAAACAGCGATGATGTTCCGACGCCGTTGGCGAACAGAATCGTTTCTTTTCCATCGAGTGCAGCGGCGGTGAGAATCTGGCCGTTACCGACAGCGATCCGCGCTACACCGGGCGTTGGAAATACCCGTGACTCGCCGACGAACATTTCCAGTTCCGGGATCTGTCCGTCATCGTCATATTTCTTGATCGGAGCGTACGCCTGGTTCCGCGCGGCCGACGAACGCCTTATCTTGGGTCGAAGATTATCCGCATAGGCATTGCGTGGCGCCGTTCCTGTTTTTTCTGCCGAATCGTTCGCCCTTGGACCGTCAGGGTCGGTGATAGAGGTCTTCTGCAGCCGACTGATTCCAGACGAGACTGACTGGGCATATGTCGGCGAAACAATGCAGGCGTAGATCAGCGCCAGGGTGGCGACTAACGGCTTGAGCACCGAGAAGTGGGCGCTGCGGATGGAAGAAGATTCGTTAAGGGTTTTCATGGCACTGTTCAATTCATTGGATTCGCATCAGCCCGCATAACCGGGCCGTAGCTGGAAACGTGCAGCGGCCTAACGTGCAGGAGCGGTGTCGGCAGCGGCTTGCAATCTGGATGAAGCACTCAGAGAATGCGGTGGAGACGTTGTTCCAGTGCTTGTCAAGACAGATGGTGACGCGAAAGGCGTTGCACGATTCGGCAAATACAAATCCTCTTCAGCAAACTTGCTCTTTCCGCCGTAGAGCACAGGGATGCGTCGTTCTTCCCCATCAATGGAAGAACGGCCATCCTGCATGCCGAGGAGTGCCGCGATATCGCCACGCCCATTCGGCATCGGCTGTTTGTCATCAGGGTTGCGCAGCAGTGCGGTAATCTTTCCCGCCTCGCGCGCGACGATGACGCGCTGCGCCTGTTCGGGCGTGGTATCAAGGGTGACGGTTGAATAGGAGCGCCGCTCTCCGCTTTTGGGATCATCGACCGAACGCTGGCCGGTGGCCATGACCTGCACGCTCTGGAGCAAGGGAAAGGAGAGTTTCCGGGAATTGTGATCGACTGTTAACATCAAGTCGATAACATCGCCTGGCTCCAGCATGCCGGAAATGGAGTTGATCTCGTCAACCGGAACCGTCATTGCTCTGTGCCCAGCCTCGATGCGCGCCGAGAATGTCGCGACCTTCTTCCCCTCGGTCTGGCTCCACAAAATCATCTCGCCTCCTTTTATCGGATAGGCGAGGACTTGCCCGTTCAGTCGCTCGAATTGCCCTGGTTGCACCGCGCCGGAATGCGCGAAGTCACGCGGAATTTGACGCACCGCAACGTTTTCAGGGGAAAGCCGTGCTCCTTTAGGCAGGTCCAGTTTTGCAACGACAATTGGAACGGTTGCGCCGCGTGCGCGCGCTTCGATGGCTTGCATCTGGTTGGATAAATAGCTGTAGGCAACGGCAGCCGCAAGCAGGCCAATGCCGAGAGCGACCCCGAGCACGATCCAGGTCTTGTTCGGAATGAGCCGGTATAGAGAATTGAGTTTCATAAGTCAGATCGGAAGTGAAAGCGCGTAGCTGAATCGTTGGTACGCAGTCTGGAATGCATCAATGAGCTGGTGCAGGACGCTGGTGTCATCGATTATTCCGACACCGAGCGCAAGCGCGAGCGCGGCACACACTATCGTGTATTCAATGGATGACTGGCCACGCTGCATGGCGAGTGCTTTCGGTGTCGCCAGCGAAAAGGAATTTCGCGTCATTGGGGGCGCTCGGTCAGGTTAATGAGATTAAGAACGATCGCTGTGCGTCCCTGCTCGTCGCGGCCGATCACCGCAGTGGCCTCCTTGTTCTTCCCTTTAAAGAACAGCATCCTGGAATCGGCTAGGCGAGCAGGCAGCCTTGACGTATCGTGCTTCGATGAATCGATATCCCGTTGAAGCTGATAGCCGTCGTCGAGGAGCAATGTTTTCAGCGTATCGCTATTGAGAGTTGTTCCATGCTTATTGACGATGACCAGATGTTCAGCCGACTTTCCGCCATCGAGGGAAGTCATTCGGGTGACGATGGACGAACTAGCAGGAAGTCTGTTCAGCCAGCGCGCGCTGGCTGCAGCATGCCCAGCAGCCGCCTCGTCCATTCCTTTCAGGTCGGTCACCGCGACAATGCCTCTGCTTCCCCCAAGGGCTGCCGCGGTCTGCACAGTGATGTAATAGCGTCCGCTGGGATGGCCGAGTACCGTTTTGTTCCCGAGGCGGCTTTCGACGATCGGTAAGCCGAGTATTCGGCGGAAAGCAAGCCGTAGTTCCTCCGGCGCCAGTGAAGAGCTGACAGTCCGAGTGCGCATGGGCAAACCATTCACGGTCATCTGCATGCCCACGTCAAACGCTTGTACGCCGTTGGGTACGGCCACTGCGGGCCACTGTTCAACATCGAACGCGTGAGCGCTCGCGGCAAGCAGCATGGCAGCGGACGCTGCGATCAAGCGAGTGGTGACCGGAGCAATAACGCCGGATTCAATTTTCTTCAAACGGTAGAAAACGGCATCCATTGCACTTCACTTCGTGACGGTCAGACGGTCCTGGGGAACTACATCGCGCCAGATATCCAGTCGACCGAATTTGGGTGGGCTTACCTCTGCCAGATCGAATGAGGTAATGGCGACGTCAACCAGCGTCTGGATCGGAGAATTCAAGAGTGTGTTCAACGGCACCAGCTTGGCGAAGCGCTTTTCGGTCTCTGTGGTGGAAGGGGATGTCCATGGATCGATTACAACGCTGGTGTGGCGCTCGATGGTCAGATTGATGTCATTCAACGGTTCCAGGCTTCGGATGCCGGCGGGGAGATTGGCGAGCGTAACGGACACATTGGCGGTGTACGCACCGTGCGCTTGCAAGCCCATTGCCGCCGCGTTCACCACTGGCAAAGTGTTAAACACATCGCCAACCACCGTTGCAGTAAAGGCGTCAGCATGACTGGCACCATGTGCGGTGCCGAAGGAAAGCTGGACATCGTTAAAGTTTTTGACGAGCGGATTTCCCTTCAGATCTTGCCAGAACGGGTTGCGGTAGCTGTCGGAGTCGCCCGCCACGTCGTTTGTCTTGATGGGGGCGTCGGAATTGCTGAAGAAACGGCGCCGGACCTCGTCCGCCAATTGGGCTTCCGGCTTCCAGGAACCCTGCATAGCATTGCGCGTGATAGCATCAAAGCTCGCGTACCTGCTCGCGAGCTGGGTCGCATGGCTGAGATCCTGGTACTTGCCGATCATCGGGACGAGCAAAAACAGCGGAATCAACGCGACGGCGAGTGTGAGAAATTCTGCCAGCGCCTGCCCTCTCTCGTCCCTAGGCGAAAGGATAAGGCCGATCGAACGGTCGACGCATACCATCATCTCGCCTTCCCAGTCTGAATAACCTCGTAACCGCCAGTTATGTGCGGAGCAATCGTACCTAACGGAACGTGCGTATCGCTTTCAACGGCTGTCGCTTCATAGTCGGAGGTTCGTTCCGCCGGAAACTTGCTTAGCCATGTTGCGGTCTTCAGGACAAGACCAGGCGCGCTGTGCGCGTCCAAATGTGCAGATGCGAAGCGGCCATTACCGGCAATGCACCTCTCCATGTTCATGCCATTGAATTCGCCGGCCCATATCCGGCACTTGTAGCCAGCAATTTCCATATGCCGCTCAGTAGGAAGCACAGAGCGATTGGTGTGCGCAGGGCCGGTCCACGTTGTCAGCAACGGTTGTACCTCGCAATAGCCGGCTGCACGCTTGAGGTCCGGCTTGATCTGGCATACTCCCGCCGATGTATGCATCGTCACCTCGTATTTCTCCTTGCGCTTCAGCGTGCAGCTTTGTGGGTCAACGCTGTACTGGCGGGTACGTATGTGCGTTGTCGAACCGCCGAGGGTGTAATAAATATCCTCTTCCGTGCTGATTGCTTTTTCGCCGGTTGGGATACGTCCTGGATCTTTCCCCATCCCTTGGCAGACTCCAGTCACGTACTCAAGCAAATCGGATACGGTTCTATCAAAGCCGCCGCCCTTCAAATGCACATGATGTACAAGAATCGCGGCGTCCGGAACTGCGTTGGCGGGCGCGGCGTAACTGCAATTCATACTGGCGGCGATCACTGCAGTAGCGGAAATGACGAGCCTGCATGAGCGTGGATAGGTAAGCATCGGATACATGTTGATTCAGTCTGGTATAACGGCGCCTTGCCGTGTTTGCTGGTTTTGCAGCTCCGCGGCAGTCGGCTGCACGAGTCGCACCTGCCAGTACGGATTGAACAGGCTGCCTAGCTCTCGTGGCTTGCCGGTGACCTTTCCGAACAAGTTGTCCTTTTCGGCGGCCGGACGCTCGAAATACACTTCCGAACTGGCCAGCGCCACCATTTCGCCTGACGCGAAATTGCTCTGATAGGTATTCAGATTCGGTGACTGCGGGATCTGCGAACGTTCGCCGGACGTCTTGGTCTGGCCCGTGGGTCGTGCGACCCGAACGGTGAATCGCAGTCTTGGATCGTCCTGCTTGAGGATGTTCGAAGAAAGGTCATAGAAGGAAGGCAACCCGGTATATCCGGTCCAATCCTCAGAAGAAGCGCGCCCATGTGCTTGAGGATTAGTCGATGGAGAGCCGCCGAGTGTGGCTTCAGAGTCATCTTGATCGTCATCGGATGGATGTGCCTGCTGCTCGCCCCAGGCAATCGGTGTTTCACCTTGACGACAGCCGACTGGAATGCCAAAGCGGCGACGGTCGGATACGCGCCAGAAGGATTCAGTATCTTCCGCCTTCCATTCGTCATAGTTAATTAATTCTGTCCCGCCGCGTCGACGTACCTCGTTCTTTCTTCCGCGCGCGGCACAAAACGGTTCGGTCAGGGGAGGAATCAGGGCAGTCGCATTCCAACTACGTTTTTCGACGAACCTGTCTCGGTACGCCGCAAGTTCCGCAACCTCCGCAAATCTGCCGCGTTCTTCACCTGCGTACCGCTTCGTGAACGATGGCCAATCATCTTTCAGCGTAGACGGTGCGGTGAGCAATCCGACAGGTTCGACAGTGACTAACCCGTCGTTCAGATAGTTGGCATTAGCGACGTCCTGCATCAAGGAGCGTCGCGCATTGGTGAACAACGGTGAGTGCACAAGGGTTTCAGCAATCTTGATGGCTGCCTTGCTGGCTTCGACTGCAGTTACAACGGCCTCGGTGACTTTCGGCACCTCAGAGGCGATCCCCGATATATACTCGCCCGCATATTGCACGGTCAGATAGCACATCGCGGCGTATAGAGGGCCATAGTTGATGGCTGCGCCTGTCGCCGCTCCGAAACCATAGGGGTCGGCGCACTCCGGAAAAATATGTGGCAGATTCTCGGCATGGGTCTGGGCGTACTGAGCCCACGAGGATAGGCTGACCATCTGCGCGACGAGGACCTCATTCGCTACGAGCGCGCGGTTGTTGTAGGCGTCAAAATTCAGTGCTCGCGCATGCATGACGCCGGCGCTGTAAGCAACAGCATCGGCCGTGGTCACAAGCTTGGTTTTTTCTTCGGAGAGCTGCCCGGTATTGAACAGGAAAAAGAGCGCCGCAAGTCCACCGAGCATAATGAAGATGCCATATATCAAGGCTTGGCCTTGCTGGCGCATCCGGCATTGCGGATGTACCCGTTGGCTTCGAAACGTCACCTCCATGATGGACGCGGGACTCTCGGCTCTGGGATAGATGCTATTTCGAAGCGCCGTATGCGCCGTCGTTGGTGTAGCTATCCAAGCCCTTGACCTTTCCGCCTTCGCTCGACGCCTTACCGGCCGCATCTTGCGCTGCCTTGATCTCGGCATCCGCTTTCTTTCCAGCTACTTCTTGGGCGATACCCGCAGTTTGGTTGCGGATGGTTTGACCAAAGAATTGGTACACCGCAATTGCGGCGACTGCAATGAGTGCCACGATGACGATATATTCGGTCATGCCTTGCCCTGTCTGTCCAATCTGGCGGCTGAATTTTTGCATGAGTTACTCCTTCCAATAATTAATAAAACAACAACATTGGCAAAACTATAATTTATTGCCCTTTTGAATGTCAAGTTGATAAATATCAAATATGAAACTTTCTTTGGAGGGCGAATAAGCCGCTGGAACCTCACTGTGCGTGCTCCTTTTCTTGCTTTGGGGCTTGCTATATGCGGTCTCTGGAATGTCGAAATATTGACGCAGCGCTATTTCGAACAAGCCTCCCCTGCTGTGGACATGCAAGGACGCGATTGTTTTGTGGTCGTCTTTCCACGTTCATTCAGGCAAGTACGGCTGCCGTATTCACTCTTGATGAGTTCCCGTTTTCCTGTTTTCGGAGTTATTACCGCAATGGTTTTATCGGGCAGACGAAGGTTCTACGCGTTACGGCGATCCTTTCTAGCCGCTAGCAATCGCGTCAGTACTCGAGGGGGGAAGACGCTGCCGATAGGACTAACGGCAGTACAGTCAAACCGATGATCGGCCATTTGAAGCGCAGCTATTTTCCGGGCTACCGCTCACCTTGACCCGCAATTTGCCACATAGGAAAACAGCACCGCCGATGCGATGGGGTTACCGCCAACACCTGGTTGTGCGCCAGATCAGCGATATGATCATGAGCCTCGCGGACCATACCGAAAGTCAAATGCACTGCAATGTAATCGGTCGCCATCTGGGCGATCACCGCCTGACATCGCGACTGAAGTCTGAGCGCGCGTAGACAGGTGCAACCGTCGAGCGACGGTTCCGTTACTCCGCCGCCACAGCAACCGGCCCACCTCCACCCTGGCTCCTCCGCAACAAAAACACCAACGGCAACATCACCACAAAGCTCCAGGTAATCAGCTGAAATACATTGATCATCGCCAGCATCTCAGCCTGCTGCGCAACCTGCTGCGCCATGAGTGCTACCGCCTTCGGGTCGTCCGGACGCAAGCCGAGTCCTTGCAAGTAATGCATCACCGCCGGATTGAAGCGTGTCAAATTCCCGCCAAGTTCATTCCATAGCACCTGTCCCTGGCGCGACATCAGCGTGGTGACGATCGAGATGCCGACCGCGGATCCCATGGTGCGAACCAGGCTGTAGAGCCCGGCGGCCTCGGCGATGCGGGCACGCGGCAGCGTGGCATAGGCAATTGTCGAGAGCGGCACGAAAATCAGGCCCATTCCCGCCCCTTGCAGCATAGCTGGCCAGATGATCCAGAAGGCGTTGATATTGAGCGAATATTTCGTCATGAAATGCGAGCCGAGTGCGCTGATGAGCATGCCCGATCCGACCAGGACCCGCGCATCAACGCGGCCTACCAGCCGGCCGACGACGAGCATGCTGATCGCAGTCGCAACGCCGCGCGGCGCCATGACGATGCCTGTCGTCAGGATCGGATAATTCAGCAGGCGCTCCAGCAAGACCGGCTGGACCACGATGGTGCCGAACATGCCGAGGCCGAGCAGCGCGATGACCAGGCAGGCCATGGCGAAATTGCGGTCGGTGAAGATGCGGATATCGAACAGCGCGCGTTCCTTTTTGCGCAGACTGTGCCAGGCAAATCCGGCGATGCCGATCACGCCGAGTGCGGCCGTGACGCGGATGTCGGTCGCCGCCAGCCAGTCCTGCTGGTTGCCACGGTCAAGCGCATACTGCGTGCCGGCGACGCCGGCGGCCAGCAGCGTGACGCCGGGCCAATCCATGCGGCGGGCTTTTTTCGGCGTGTCCGGCACGAATTGCGATGCGAGGAAC
>DATFAZ010000074.1:0-22876 GCA_035254105.1 Noviherbaspirillum sp.
TGTGCATGCGGTCGCGCCGCCCGGTGAGAATCTTGTGCGGATAGGTCTGATGGCCGACGTCCCAGACGATGCGGTCTTCCGGCGTGTTGAACACATAGTGCAGCGCAATCGTCAATTCCACCGTGCCGAGATTGGACGACAGGTGCCCCCCGGTCTTCGATACCGAATCGAGCAGGAAGGCGCGCAACTCGTCGGCCAGTGGCTTCAGCTGCGAGCGGGAAAGCTTGCGCAGGTCTGCAGGGGCATCGATCTTTTTCAACAAATCCATACTAAGCTTTCCGTTGCACGATGAGATCCGCGATATCGCGTAAACGCCGTGCGTTTTCTCCAAATGGCATGAGCGCTTGATGCGCATCATTCCGCAATTTTTCCGCCAGTGCCCGAGACTGTTCCAGCCCGAGTATCGATACATAGGTCGGCTTGTTATCCGCTGCATCCTTGCCGGCGGTCTTGCCAAGAGTAGCCGAATCAGCCGTCGCATCGAGCACGTCATCAACCACCTGAAAGGCCAGGCCGATTGCGGCAGCATAGGCATCCAGCGCCCGCATTTCATCAACAGCAAGCCTTTTGCCGCTCATTGCCCCGAGCAGCACCGAAGCGCGCAGCAAGGCACCTGTCTTCAACCGGTGCATCTGCTCCAGTTCATCCTGCGATAGGGCCATGCCGACACTCGCCAAATCGATTGCCTGGCCACCGCACATGCCGACCGAGCCCGCCGCCTTGGCCAGCAGGCGAATCATCGCCAGCAGCCGAGCGGGGTCATTCAGATCGGTATCCTCTGAGAGCACCAGGAATGCCTGTGCCTGCAAGGCGTCGCCGACCAGCAGCGCCGTAGGCTCATCGTATTTAATATGCACCGTCGGCTTGCCGCGCCGTAGCGCGTCGTCGTCCATGCAGGGCATGTCGTCGTGCACCAGCGAGTACACATGAATCATTTCCAGCGCTGCTGCTGCCCGTGCGAGCGTCCCCGGGTTGGCGGCAAACAGATCACCCGCTGCATAAACCAGCAAAGGCCGCACGCGCTTGCCGCCATCGAGTACGGCATACCGCATCGCCTGGTGCAAATGAGCGGGCAACACCGTCTCTTCCGGCAAAAAGGACGCAAGCGCTTTTTCGATGGTTGACTGCACCTCTTTCGTCCAGTCGTTAAATGCCAGGGATGCAGTCATTCGTCCACCTCGGGTGCTGCGTCGGTGGCAAACGGTTTGAGCATCTCGCCTTCAAGCATCTTCACCTGGCTGTCTACCTTATCGAGTTGCCCGGCGCAGAATTTGACCAGTTCCGAGCCGCGCTTGTAAGCGGCGACCGACGCTTCCAGCGGCAATTCCCCTGCTTCCATCTGGGCAACCAGCTTTTCCAGCTCCGCCATCGCGTCTTCAAAAGACGCGGGCTGCCCTTCAGATGTTGATTTTTTTGACATAGTAGACAAAATTGAAGTGTAGCCCGATATTTTAGAACAAACAGGCCAAAGCGCCCGAACCCATTAAGACCCGGAAAGAAGGACTTGAGCAAAAGAAATTAACGGCAAAGCTGGTGCCTCAGTGCCTGAAATGGAGCAGACCGCATTAAATCGTTCCAAATTAACGCATAACTCTCGATATTTTGCTTGGGGGATGAAGGAGGTTGCACGCCGCATATGGCCCTCTGCGGTATAATTTCCCGTTCTGTCCAAAATTTCCGTTTCATCTTTTTTGAATACTGGTTTTTGCGGATTCTTTCTCTCTTAGGTTGGTGCAAATTAATTTGGGGGTGGGGATGTCCGATCTGGCTCATGTCGCCAAGCTCGCGCGATCCAACGCGCAACTTCCGGTCAACGTCTATTTCGACGACGCGCTGTTGCAGCAGGAAACTCAACAACTTTTCCGTCAGGGACCACGTTACGTCGGCCATGAACTCATGGTGCCGAACGCGGGCGATTACGCCACCCTGGCATGGGAAAACGAAGGCCGCATGCTGGTGCGCGGCCAGCAGGGCATCGAACTGCTGTCGAATGTCTGCCGTCATCGGCAGGCAAAAATGCTCGACGGCCGCGGCAATTCGAACAACATCGTCTGCCCGCTGCATCGCTGGACTTACGACCTGAAAGGCGAGCTGATTGGCGCACCGCATTTCAACGACACGCCATGCATGAACCTGTCGCAGACCCCGTTGCAAGGCTGGAACGGCCTGTTGTTCGAGGATAACGGCGTCAATATCGCGCAAATGATGTCCGGCCTCAGCGTGACGAAGGATCTCGACTTTACCGGCTACATGCTGGATCACGTCGAAGTGCACAATTGCGACTACAACTGGAAGACTTTCATCGAAGTCTATCTGGAGGACTATCACGTCGAGCCTTTCCATCCGGGCCTGGGCAATTTTGTGACATGCGCCGACCTGCGCTGGGAATTCGGCGAGAATTACAGCGTGCAGACCGTCGGCATCAACAGCGGCCTGACCAAGTTCGGCTCGCCGAAATACAAGAAATGGCAGGAACAGGTCATGGCGTTCCGCAAGGGGGTGCCGCCGCCATACGGCGCAATCTGGCTGACGCTGTACCCTAACATCATGGTCGAGTGGTATCCGCACGTGCTGGTAGTGTCGACGGTATGGCCGA
The DNA here is from genome assembly GCA_035254105.1 of Noviherbaspirillum sp. Classification (GTDB taxonomy): domain Bacteria; phylum Pseudomonadota; class Gammaproteobacteria; order Burkholderiales; family Burkholderiaceae_D; genus Noviherbaspirillum. Next base: position 2,597 of record DATFAZ010000074.1, read on the forward strand.
ACGGCCCGCAAAAGACGACCAACGTGGTGGAGTTCTACTATCCGGAAGAAATTGTGCTGTTCGAGCGCGAATTTGTCGAAGCCGAGCGTGCCGCTTACATGGAAACCTGCATCGAGGACGACGAGATCGGGGTGCGGATGGATGTCGGTCGCCGCATCCTGCTGGATCGCGGGCAAAACGAAGTCGGGCCGTACCAGTCGCCCATGGAAGACGGCATGCAGCACTTCCACGAGTGGTATCGCAAACGGATCGCCGTATAAACTATCTCCCGGACGGGTGGAGGTTCGCGCCACCCGTCATCCCGTTTCGCCATCCTCTTTCGTAATCGGAAATCCGGTTATCATCTGAAGCCTTCCTCCGGCCTCATGCGCAGCAACTTCTCACGCCCTACCTGATCTCATGCAATCGCTCTGGATGCTCTTCGCAAGCTTCGTTTTTTCGATCATGGGCGTGTGCGTGAAGCTGGCATCGGACATCTACCCGACTTCGGAAATCGTGATGTACCGCGGCATGGTGGGCGTGGTGTTCATGTTCGCATTGATCATGTTGCGGCGCGGCACGCTCAGGACAGCGTTTCCAATGCAGCATTTATGGCGGGGCATCATCGGTGTGACCGCGTTGTCTCTCTGGTTTTATTCGATTGGCAAGCTGCCGCTGGCAACCGGCATGACACTCAACTACATGGCGCCTGTGTGGATTGCGGCCATCCTGTTTACCGCCGGCTGGTGGCGCGGCCAGAACAAGTTCGAGTGGGGGCTGGCGACAGCAATCGTGTTCAGCTTCATCGGCGTGACCTTGCTGTTGCGCCCCTCTTTTCATGCGGATCAATGGTTTGCCGGACTGGTCGGTCTGGCGTCTGGCGTATTGTCTGCGCTGGCCTATCTCCAAGTGAAAAAACTCGGGCAGCTGGGCGAGCCGGAATACCGCGTGGTGTTTTACTTCTCCTGTGTTGGCATGATTGCGGGTCTGCTCGGCACAGTCGCCGACGGCGGCGCGACAAGATGGCACGCGCATAGCGCGACGGGTCTCCTGCTCCTGCTGTCGATCGGCGTGACGGCAACGGTCGCGCAGATAGCGATGACGCGCGCCTACCGGCTGGGCAGCACACTGGTCACCGCGAACCTGCAGTACAGCGGCATTATCTTCTCCAGCATCTGGGGCATCCTGATTTGGGGCGATGTACTGAACTGGCTCGGCTGGCTGGGGATCGCGATTATCCTGATCAGCGGCATTGCCGCCACCTATTACAATACACGCAGCGCGTCGAGACAGCTGCGGGAGAAATCGCTCGCAAACACCCCGATTGCCCAAAAAATATAGGAGACGACATGCCTTACACCACACTAATTTCCGCAGCGGATCTGACTTCGCACCTGCGGGATGCCAACTGGGTCGTGCTCGATTGCCGCCATGACCTTGCCAATCCCGACGCCGGCCGCAGCGCTTACAAGGTGGGACACATTCCGGGAGCGCAATTCGTGCATTTGGATGCGGATCTTTCCGACAAGCGCGCCGGACCGAACGGCGAGTTTCGCGGGCGCCATCCCCTGCCGGAGCGCAATGCGTTTGTAGAAACACTGCGGCGACTCGGCATCAATCATGGCTCGCAAGTGGTTGCATACGATGCGCACGGCGGCATGTTCGCCGCGCGCCTATGGTGGATGCTGCGCTGGATCGGGCATGAGGCGGTAGCGGTGCTCGATGGCGGCCTGCAGGCATGGCAGGCGCAAGGCATGTCGCTGTCCGCTGAAGAAACTTCAAGGCCTCGCGGCAACGTCCAGCCGGGCATTTCGCTCGCACCGACGGTCAGCATTAATGACATCCAGTCGAATCTGGCAGCGCCGACACGCACGGTCGTCGATGCACGCGCCCCCGATCGCTTTCGCGGCGAGAACGAAACGCTCGATCCTGTGGGCGGACATATTCCGGGCGCGAAAAATCGCTTCTTCCGCGACAATCTGCAGGCCGACGGCAGATTCAAGCCGGCTGAGCAGCTACGCACCGAGTTCAGCGCACTGCTTGATGCACCGGAAGCCAGCATCATGCAATGCGGCTCCGGCGTGACCGCCTGTCATAATCTGCTGGCAATGGAAGTCGCGGGTCTGCGCGGGGCAGCGTTGTATCCGGGGTCATGGAGCGAGTGGTGTGCCGATCCCTCCCGGCCGGTAGCGACCGGGGATTCCTGACACACATCTCAATGCGCGTGAGACTGGCCCGTCAGGAACAGGACAATAGCAACGCCCACCGTAATCAGCAGTATCTGCGGAATGGTTTCGCGCATCGTCGCACGGCGCTGCATTTGCGGCATCAGGTCACTCACCGCGATATAGATGAAGCCTGAAGAAGCAAACACCAGCACAAACGGAATGAGCTCGGTTGCCCGGTCCAGTGTCAGGTAACCGACTACACCACCGACGACCGCCATCAGACTGCAAATCAGGTTGTACACGTAGGCACGGGTACGGCTGAACCCGGCATTGAGCAGCACGATGAAATCACCGATTTCCTGCGGAATTTCATGCGCCACGATTGCCAGCGCAGTGATCAGTCCCAGGCCCGGATCGGCAAGAAACGCCGCGGCAATCAGGATGCCATCGCTGAAGTTATGCAGGCCGTCCCCGACCAGAATCATCCAGCCGGATTTACCGGCCTCATGCGCATCATGCCCGTGTTCATGTTCATGCCCATCGCCCTCGTAATGATGCGAATGGCGCAGGATCGCGAATTTTTCGAGCAGGAAAAATCCCAGCAGCCCGGCTAACAGGGTTGCAAACAGCGCATGGGCGTCGGCCTCCGACTCGAATGCCTCCGGCAGCGCATGTAACAAGGACGTGGAAAGCAGAATGCCAACCGACAGGCTGACCATGCGCTCGACCACTTTCGACAAAAGCGAAAAGGAAAAGACCGCAGCAGCGGAAATGCTGATTACGCCGGCGATGGTCGTAGCAAGCAGAATGGAAGACAGCACGTGGTCGATTTTAAGCCTCGGCAAATATGCAACAAAGTTGCAAATTAAAGCACAGACAGGCTGTTTCGGCAAACCGGCATGGGAATTTAGTGAACACAGCGTGCATTTTTGCCGCGTTCACCAGGGGGGAAATGCTTTTTAACAGCGCCTATCCAAATGCCGATGGCAAGGCACGCCGACGCAGACAGTGCAGACGTACGGCAACGAGGCAGTAACGCTGCAAGCGGCATTTTGATGGACGCTCTATGTGACGCCGTGCTTCCTGAACCAGACGAGGCAGCGCTGCCAGGCATCCTTCGCATCTGCTTCCACATAGCTCGGCCGGTAATCAGCATAAAATGCATGGCCGGAATTTTCGTAAATCATGAATTCCGACTTGCTATCTCCCTTGGCCAGCTCGCCTTTCATCTTTTCGATACTTTCCAGCGAAATGCCGTTGTCTTTCGCGCCATACAATCCCAGTACAGGCACTTTCAGGCTGGCTGCAATATCTATCGGCTGTGTCGGCGTCAGCGGCGTCTTGTCGCCGACCAGGCGGCCATACCATGCCACGCCTGCCTTGACTTTCGGATTGTGCGCAGCATAGAGCCAAACGATGCGCCCGCCCCAGCAAAAACCGGTAATGCCCAGCTTGTCGACATTGCCGCCATTGTCCTTGGCCCACGCAACACAGGCATCGAGGTCACCCATGACTTGTGCGTCCGGCACTTTGGACACGACTTCTTTCATCAGCTCCGGGATCGAGCTGTAGGCTTTGGGATCGCCCTGCCGCACATACAACTCGGGAGCCAGTGCAAGATAACCCTGCTTGGCGAAGCGGCGCGCAATATCGGCGATATGCTCATGCACGCCGAAAATTTCCGAAACTACCAGCACCACCGGCAAATTGGTTTTTCCTTGCGGCTGCGCGCGGTACACCGGTACTTTCACCCCCTTCACTGTGAGAGTGACTTCTCCGGCGGTAAGTCCGGCAGTATCAGTCTTGATCACGCTTTGCGCAGTTACCGGAAGCACTGCCGCGGCAAACCCAGTACCCAAAGCAGTCTTGATGAAATCACGCCGGTCCAGAGGCTCGGACAGCGGTGTTTTTGCAACCAGGCTATCAAAATCTTCTTTTAAGTTCTGCATGACACTCCTCCGGGAACAGATCATTCTTCATGACGGAAGAAGCCAGCGTTTCAATGTGCTTCCTCCCAGTTCTTGCCTATGCCGACTTCGGCAATCAGCGGCACCTTCAGCGTTCCGACATTGCGCATGAGTTCCGGCAGCTTTTGCTGAATATGCGGCAATTCCGCATCGCGCACTTCAAGCACCAGTTCGTCGTGTACCTGCATCACCATCTTCGATTCCAGGCGCTCAGTTTCCAGCCAGTTCTGCACCGCAATCATGGAGAGCTTGATCAGGTCGGCAGCGGTGCCCTGCATCGGCGCATTGATTGCCGCGCGTTCAGCCGCCTGCCGGCGCGGGCCGTTCGGAGAATTGATTTCCGCAAGCCACAAACGACGTCCGAATACGGTTTCGACATAACCGCGTGCCTTGGCCTGTGCGCGCGTATCGGCCATGTATTGCGCAACGCTCGGGTAGCGCTGGAAATACTTGTCGATATACATCTGCGCGGCCGAGCGTTCGATTCCAAGATTACTCGCCAATCCAAATGCGCTCATGCCATAGATCAAACCGAAGTTGATGACCTTGGCATAACGGCGCTGTTCGCTACTGACGTCCTGCGGCGCAAGGCCGAAGATTTCGGCGGCAGTCGCACGGTGAATGTCCTCCCCTTCCGCAAAAGCGCGCAGCAGATTCGCATCACCGGAAATATGGGCCATGATGCGCAGCTCGATCTGCGAATAATCGGCCGACACAATCACACTGCCCGGCGGCGCGATGAAGGCTTCACGAATCCGCCTGCCTTCTGCGGTGCGCACCGGAATATTCTGCAGATTCGGTTCGTTCGATGCCAGCCGCCCGGTCACCGCAACCGCCTGCGCATAATTAGTATGCACGCGGCCGGTATTCGGGTTCACCATCTTTGGCAGCTTGTCGGTATAGGTTGATTTCAGTTTCGACAGACTGCGGTAGTCGAGCAGGATCTTCGGCAAAGGATAGTTCTCGGCCAGCTTTTGCAGCACTTCCTCATCGGTGGACGGCGTGCCGGATGGCGTCTTTTTTACCACCGGCAGTTTCAATTTATCGAAAAAGATATCGCCGATCTGTTTTGGCGAATTCAGGTTGAATGGCTGGCCAGCCAGTTCATATGCCTGCTTTTCCATATCGAGCATGCGCTTGCCAAGCTCATGTGATTGCGCGGCAAGCAGGTCGGTATTGATCAGCACGCCATTGCGTTCGATCTTTTGCAGCACCACCGAAACGGGAACTTCGATCTTTTCATAGATGTATTTCAGGCCTTCGTTTTCTGCGACATGCGGCCACATCGCATTGTGCAACTGCAGCGTCACATCCGCGTCTTCGGCCGCATATTCGGTCGCACGCTCAATTGCCACCTGGTCGAAGCATATCTGCCCTGCACCCTTGCCGCACACCTCCTCGAAAGTGATGGTCTTGCGGTTCAGGTGACGCTGCGCCAGGCTGTCCATGTCGTGGCTCTTGTGCGACTCGAACACATAGGATTCCAGCAATGTGTCATGCACAATGCCGCGCAAATTCAGGGCGTGATTGGCGAAAATGTGGCTGTCATATTTAAGGTGCTGCCCCACCTTCGGCTTGCCGGCATCTTCCAGCCACGGCTTGAGCTTGGCCAGCACCAGTTCGCGTGACAGCTGTGCCGGCGCATCCTGGTAGCGGTGGGCAACGGGGATATAAGCCGCAACGCCCGGCTTGCAGCACAATGAAATGCCGACCAGTTGCGCCAGCATCGGCTCGAGCGAGGTGGTTTCGGTATCGACCGATGTCAGGGGGGCATCATTGATCATCGCCAGCCAGCGCTCCAGCTGTGCCTCGGTCAGTATGGTTTCATACTCGGCGACCACAGCCGGAGCATCAAACAGATTCGCCTGCGGCGCACCGGCATTCCCTTGTGCAGGCGTCGCAACTCGCGCGCCGGACGCCGGCTCATCCGTCAGTTCTCGCAGCCAGGTCCTGAATCCATAACGCCGGAAAAATTCGATCAGCGTTTCCTTGTCTGCCGGTTTTGCGATGAGGGATTCCGGGATCGACACCATATGCTCGACCAGGTCGCAATCGGTTTTCACCGTAATTAGCTTGCGCGCCTGCGGCAGCCAGTCCAGCGCGCTGCGCAGGTTTTCGCCGACGGCACCACCCACGTCTGCAGCATGCGCGATGATGCCATCCAGCGTGTCGTACTGCGTAAGCCACTTGACGGCTGTCTTTGGGCCAACCTTGGCCACACCCGGCACGTTGTCAACTGCATCGCCCACCAGCGTCAAATAATCGACGATGCGCTCCGGCGGCACGCCGAATTTCGCAATCACACCGGCACGATCGAGCTTTTCATTGCTCATCGTATTGATCAGGGTGACATGTTCATTCACCAGTTGCGCCAGGTCTTTGTCCCCGGTGGAGATTACCGCCTGCAAGCCATGCTCGACCGCCTGCACTGCAAGCGTGCCAATCACGTCGTCGGCCTCGATGCCTTCCACCATCAGAATGGGCCAACCCAATGCGCGCACTGCTTCGTGGATCGGTTCAATCTGTTTTGCCAGGTCTTCCGGCATCGACGGTCGATGCGCTTTGTATTCCGGATAAAGGTCGTCACGGAAGGTTTTTCCTTTTGCGTCGAAGACACATGCGATGTATGCTGCGGCGTAATCATTACGCAGCTTGCGCAGCATATTGATCATGCCGTAGATCGCGCCGGTCGGCGCCCCTTCCGCGTTACGCAGATCCGGCATGGCATGAAAAGCGCGATACAGATAACTCGAACCGTCAACTAACAAGAGGGTTTTATTCATATGGTGTCAAAGGGAAAAAATGTGCCACGCCTGCGGCAAGTGGTCGATGCTAACCGGGCTACTGCGAAAAAAGCGCGCGAGTCATGGCATATCCTTACGATTATGGCAGAGTTTATCGAGTCGACTGAACGCCTCTCGGAGCTGCGCCCTGCCGTGTCCATTTTCGGGTCGGCCCGCATCATGCCGGAAGATCCCTATTACCTGCTGGGAGTCGATATCGCGCGACGCTTGTCGGATGCGGGCTTGGCTGTCATTTCCGGTGGTGGGCCGGGCATCATGGAAGCCGCCAATAAGGGCGCGTTCGAAGGTGCATCGTCCTCGGTCGGATTGAATATCGAACTGCCAAATGAACAGAGCAGTAACAAATGGCAAAACATTTCGATCAGCTTTCGCCACTTCTTCGCACGCAAAGTTGCCTTCGTAAAATATGCAGATGCCTATGTTGTCTTGCCGGGCGGATTCGGCACCCTGGATGAACTGACCGAAGTGCTGACGCTGATTCAAACCGGAAAATCGCGGCGCATTCCCGTCATTCTGGTCGGTACTGCATTCTGGAAGGGGCTGATCGACTGGTTCCGTACCAGCTTGGCAGCAACCGGCATGATCAGCCCGAAAGATCTGGATCTGGTGCAAGTGATTGACGAGCCGGCCAATGTCGTCGATGCCATCTTTGCCTACTACGAAGCGCATCATGAACTCTTGATGGCAGAGGCGAAGGAAGCGGGTGCTTATTTATAAAGCGAATCACTTCGCGACGGGGCGGTTTGCTAGAATGTTGCCTTCCGGCTCAGCTCCGTCTTGAGTCTTCCTGTTTTTTCATCATTTGTCGGATTCATCATGCGTACAATCAAGCTTTGGCCCGTCGTTGCAGCCTGCATAACAAGCTCTGCATTCTCTTTGTCCGCATGGGCGCAACAAGCCAACGATGCCCCGCCTCCCCCAAAGATGGAAAAACTGGAAGAAGGCGAAGCACCAACAGTGACCATCCGCAAGCCCGACCAGGAAAGAAAGGTGACAGAAAAGCGTGCGCCCGGCGGCAAGGTTACCGAAGTTAAGGTTACCAACGGAAAAAGCACCTATTATCTGAAGCCGAACGACCCCGCCGGCAGCGCAGTTGCGGGTGATACCCAGACAGACACCACACGCCCTGCACAATGGCGGGTCATGGAATTCGACGTAGTCCCTACGCAAGAAATCAAGGAAGCGGAAGCTGCGCAAGCCCCGGCCGTGCCGCCACCGGCAGCGCCTGCCAAAAAATAACGCTATCCTTCTTAGCCTTTTCGAACCAATTCTCTTTTCCGATTTCTCTCATGGCAGTATTCACCCCGGTCAGCCTGGATGACCTTACCGAATGGATGACGCAGTTCAAGCTCGGGAAGCCGCTCGCAATCAAGGGCATTTCCTCTGGTATTGAAAACAGCAATTTTTTCCTGACTACGGAAGCGGGTGAATTCGTTCTGACAGTTTTTGAAAAACTGAATTTCGAGCAGTTGCCCTTCTACCTGGAACTGATGCGCCATCTTGCCGATCGCGATGTGCTGGTGCCGGCGCCGGTTGCGAACCGGCACGGAGACATCCTGCATTCGCTGCACGGCAAGCCTGCTGCAATCGTTACCAAGCTGGAAGGTTCGTCGCAATTGGCGCCGCAGCCGGTACATTGTGCTGCCGTCGGTGCAATGCTGGCGAAGATGCATCTGGCCGGCCAGGGATTCCCGATCCAGCAGCCGAACCTGCGTGGCCTTGAGTGGTGGCACGCGACCGCCCCTGTAGTAATGCCGTATCTGCCTGAAGCGGAGCAGCATCTGTTACGCGCAGAGATTCATTTCCAGGAAGCCTTTGCCGCATCGGCGCCTTACCATCAATTGCCGCGCGGACCAATTCATGCGGATCTGTTCCGCAATAACGTCATGTTCGTCGGCGAACGCCTGACAGGGTTCTTCGATTTCTATTTCGCCGGTTGCGACACCTGGCTGTTCGATGTCGCAGTGACCGTCAACGACTGGTGCATCAACCTTGCTACCGGCGAGCTTGACGAACCGCGGGTGCGTGCAATGCTCGACGCATACCATGCGGTCCGGCCATTTACATCGGCAGAGAGAATTGCCTGGCAGCCGATGTTGCAGGCGGGAGCTTTGCGTTTCTGGTTGTCACGGCTATACGATTTTTACCTGCCGCGCGAAGCAGAAATGCTGACGCCGCACGATCCGGGGCATTTCGAGCGTATCCTTCGACAACGTATCGACAATCCGGCCCCTCTCCTGTTCTGACATGGAAAATTTGCCCGCAAATACCGGCTGGCTCTGGGTGAAGGAAGGTTTCGTGCTGTTTCGCAAACAACCTGCCGAGATCTCGACGCTGTTCCTCGCCTATATGTTCCTGATGCTCGGCATCGGCATTGTGCCGCTGCTCGGGCAAATCCTGCCGCTGGTGCTGGTGCCGGTATTTTCGATGGCGTTCATGCAGGCATGCGTTCACATTGAACAAGGCAAAAAGGTCTACCCGAATCTTCTGCTGACCGGCTTTCGCTCTCCGGCTTTCCGCACCTTGCTGAAATTGGGCGTGCTGTATCTGGTGGCAGCCGTAGTCGCCGTCGCTGCATCTGCGCTGGTAGATGACGGCGTGTTCTGGCAAGTCATGAGCGGTAGCAAGGAGCTCGAGGAAGAGACCATACGCAATTCCAACATGTCGCTGGCGATGATGTTTTCTGCCGCAGTCTATCTGCCGGCGGCCATGGCATTCTGGTATGCCGCGCCGCTGATCATGTGGAAAAAAATGGGCGTGGGCAAAGCCGTTTTCTACAGCTTCTTTGCAGTCAAGCGCGCAACCAAGGCATTCGTAGTGTATGGCCTGGCATGGCTGCTCATTGGCGTCCTGATACCAGCCGTTATCAGCAGTCTTCTTGCTATGATGTTCGGCAAAGCCTTTATCGTAATGGTGCTGCTGTTGCCCTTGTCGCTGATGCTGACCGTAGTGATGTACTGCTCGTTCTACCCTACCTACACCCACATGTTCGGCCGCCCCGAACAAGCTGTCCCAGCCTTGCAGCACGAGGATATCCAGTAAGCAGCGCTCCCGGACCTTACTGTCCGGCCCGGGAAGCGCCGCTTCTCAATCAGGCGTGATCAATGTTGTGGCAGCTTGATTGATTTCCAGCCTGCGTGATCGAAATACTTCCCGTACGTATTCAGCGCCTCGACAACCTTCACCACGCCAGCGGCGCGCTTCTTGTCAGCCTGCTTGCCTTCCACCGTTTCCATGCCACTGGAGATATCGCTGACGATGATGTGCAACTGCGCGTCAGCCTTCGGATCGAGCTTGCAGTTTTCCACGATGTAGCCGAGCTGGCCTCCCAGATACTTGCCGAATGCTTCGTATTCGGCCGTCGTCATCTTGCCCGAATGCGCTGCCGGCAAAGCCGTCGCGGTCGCATTGCGGATCGCCATCATGCCTTGGCGCAGAGGCTCGTCGGTTGTCCACTTTTTACCGGCATTGAGTTGAATCTGAGGCGCATCGGCTGCACCGTGGTCGTGATGCCCCGATTCGGCGGCCAGGATAGTCAAGGGGAATGCCAGCGCTGCGGCAGCCAGCAAAAACTTGGATGATTTCATGAGCTACTCCGTAATAAATTGATCAGAATTCGGCCTCGGAATAACGAGGACCTTGCCTGCATAAACGAATCACGAAGAAAAATGTTCCAAGATTTTTTATTTATCGTGGCCCGCACTGCCTTTTAATGCTGGTGCAAGCGCTCTTCCTGGGATGCCTCTTCGGTATAGCGGTTTAACAGCAGCTCCATCAATGCGACCCGCTGGCGTTCATCCAGCAATTCGCGCTCGGCCAGGAGCTGCGTAACAACGCGGCGCTGCTGCGCATCCTGCAGCGCGGCGATTTTCGCCTGCTGCGCATCGATTTTGGCGCGATCGGGCTGGGCCGAGAAAATCTGCCGCACCAGCGCTTCTCTCTGCACGCGTATGTCGCGCCAGTTGGCAGCAATATCCGCGAGAAATGTGCGTTCAATCTCAAGCCAGTGCTGTCGCTGTTCCTGCGTCAATTGCAGGCGATCCGGCAAACTGACCTGCTTTTCTGCCGTAGCCGTCATCTCTGGAGATGTGCGGATCTGCTTGAGTACGATGGTGGCGATGACGCCGAGATTGATCGACAGCGATACGGCAAGCAGCCATTTCCATACGGAGCGATTCATTACAGTCCTTTCGACACACGGCACAATTCGGCGGCGGCACACAAGCCGCCCGGCGGTACTGGATCAAATACCCGCACCATGGCGGCTGAGGGAGCAAGCAATGCGCTGCCGCCACCCAGCATGCCGCCTAGCCAGACGCCCGACGCAATTGATGCCGCGACCGCCACGCCGCCCATCAGTCCTCCGGATCTCCAGCGGGACCAGAACGACTGTGGCGGCCGGGATGCCCCCGCACGTAGCCGGTCCTGCAGCCGTGCCGCCATGTCAAACCCCAGCACTGGCGACGGCAGATCGCGCAGCTGCTTTTGCAGAACTGTCATGTCGTCGAGCCGGCGCTGGCAAATCGGGCAAGCATGCAGATGCACGCGAAACTGGCGACGCTCTTCCGGCGCCAGCACGTCATCGAGATAAGCGGACACTTCCTGGTTTCGGGGACAGTTCATGGCTGATTCTCCATTCCAGATTGCACCTGTGTGAGCAATGCGGTGCGGGCACGGGCAAGGCGCGACTTGACCGTGCCGGGATTCAGTTCAAGCACAAGCGCAATTTCATCGTAGGACATCTCTTCAATTTCCCGCAGCAGCAGTATCTCGCGGTGGTCTGGTGGAAGGCGTTCCAGCGCCGACTCCAGCAGGCGATAACGCTGCGCCGTTTCCAGAACGGCGTCCGGCTCCGCCGCCACGCCGGGCAGTTCGGCATCATCTTCCAGTTCGACGAACTCGACGCGCTTGTCGCGCCGCAGCCGGTCGAATGCAATATTGCGTGCGATACGGAACAGCCACGTCCGGAACAGCGCCTCCGGGCGCCAGCGCCCTATATTCTGGTAAGCACGCAAAAAGGTATCCTGCGTCAGGTCCAGCGCATCATCCTGCGACCGCGTCAGCCGCACCAGGAAACGGTAAATCTGGTCCTGATATCGTGCGACCAGCTCCGAAAATGCCTTGCCGTCGCCGCGCTGGGCGAGTTTCACGCAATCGTCATCATTGAGCTGGGCAAGGTTTCGCATTTCGATACCCGGTTAACGAACGGGCGCGAAAAATGTTCCGATACGTCGAAAAAAATCGGTTGCCGCAATCCGCGCGGCAACCGTTCCAGGCACTAAATTCAGATATTAAGAAGCGACTTTTTCCAGCTTGGCGATGTTCAAGTCCAGCAACTTCATGCCATGCCGGCCGAAATTGATATGCGCGCGCATATTCGTGCCGCCACCTTCGATGTTGACAATCACGCCTTCGCCGAACTTCTGGTGCGCCACGCTCTCGCCGACGCGCCAGCCGGCATCCTTGCGGCTGAAGCTTTGCGCAATGCTGTTGGCAGCTGCTTCCGGCGGCTCATCCCAGGCCGATTTCCGGTGACCAAACCACTGGTGCTGCACTTTCGGCGACAGCCATTTCAGTGCTGCGTCGGGCAACTCGTCAAAGAAGCGCGATTTCATGTTGTAGCGCGTCTGGCCATGCAACATGCGGGTCTGCGAAAAACTCATGTACAGGCGCTTCTTCGCGCGCGTAATTGCAACATACATCAGGCGCCGCTCTTCTTCGACCCCGCCTTCTTCCTGTGCGCTGTTCTCATGCGGGAACAAACCCTCTTCCAGACCGGTGATGAAAACGGCATCGAACTCCAGCCCCTTGGCGGAATGCACCGTCATCAGTTGCAGCGCATCCTGCCCGGCCTGCGCCTGATTGTCGCCGGCTTCCAGCGACGCATGCGACAGGAAGGCCGATAGCGGCGACATCACGGTCGGCAACGGCGCGTCCGCATCCAGCACTTCGACACCTGCGTCACCATTGGGCAGCGCTGCGCCGGCAGCGGCTTGTGCCTTCGGCCCGAGGAACGCCGGCGCATCAATGCCGAAGCCTTCTTCCGACACGAACAGCATCGCCGCGCTGACCAGCTGCTCCAGGTTTTCGATGCGGTCCGCACCTTCCTTCTCGGTTTGGTAGTGCGTGATTAGCCCGCTCATATCCAGCATCACCTGCACCATTTCCTGCAATGGCAGATTCTGTGTCTCGAAGCGCATGCCTTCGACCAGCTTCAGGAAGGAGCCGAGCGACGTGCCCGCTTTTCCCGTTACATACGGCACGGCTGCGTACAGCGATATGCCATATTGACGTGCTGCGTCCTGCAACTGTTCGATCGAGCGCGCACCGATGCCGCGTGTCGGGAAATTCACGACGCGCAGGAACGCCGAATCGTTGTGCGGGTTATCCATCAGCTGCAGATAAGCGATCGCATGCTTGATTTCTGCGCGCTCGAAGTAGCGCTGACCACCATACACGCGGTACGGAATGCCGGCAGTAAACAATGCATGCTCGATCACACGCGATTGCGCATTCGAGCGATACAGGATCGCAATTTCGCTACGCGCGGCGCCCTCATTGATCAGGCTCTTGGCTTCCTCGATGATCCAGTTCGCCTCCTGAATATCACTGCTGGCTTCGTAGATACGCACCGGTTCGCCATGCCCGGCGTCGGTGCGCAGGTTCTTGCCGAGGCGCTTGCTGTTATTGGCAATCAGCGTATTGGCGGTATCGAGAATATGGCCATGCGAGCGGTAATTCTGCTCCAGCTTGATCAGGTTCTGGACATGAAATTCACGCTCGAACGCAGCCATGTTGCCAACATTAGCGCCGCGAAAGGCGTAGATGCTCTGGTCGTCATCGCCGACTGCGAATACCGCATTGTGTTGGCCAGCCATCAGCTTCAGCCAGTTGTATTGCAAATTGTTGGTGTCCTGGAACTCGTCGACAAGGATATGCCGGAAGCGCGCTTGATAATGTTCGCGCAGCGGTTGATTGCGCATCAGCAGTTCATAGCTGCGCAAAAGCAGTTCGGCAAAGTCAACCACGCCTTCACGCTGGCACTGGTTGTCATACGTTTCATACAACTCGACAAATCTGCGGTTGTAATCGTCGTTGGCTTCGACATCCTTTGCGCGCAAACCACTTTCCTTTGCGCTATTGATGAAGTACATCAGATTACGGGGCGGGTATTTTTCATCGTCGACATTCAGCGATTTCAAAAGACGCTTGATGGCCGACAGCTGGTCCTGCGAATCAAGAATTTGGAAGGTTTGTGGCAAACCGGCATCGCGGTAATGCGCGCGCAGCAACCGGTTGCACAAGCCATGGAAAGTCCCAATCCACATGCCGCGTGTATTGATCGGTAACATCGCCGACAATCGCGACATCATTTCCTTTGCTGCCTTGTTCGTAAAAGTGACCGCCAGAATGCCAGCGGGCGACACTTGCCCGGTCTGGATCAGCCACGCGATACGCGTGGTCAGTACACGGGTTTTTCCGGAGCCGGCGCCAGCCAGAATCAGTGCCGGCTGCGCCGGAAGCGTTACTGCAGCGAGTTGCTCGGGATTGAGATTGTGGAGAAGGTTTTGCATCCACAGATTATAAGCCCGGCAGGCAAGCCCGCCGGACTGAAATCAACCTAGTCGCCACACCATGAAGCACTCCACAATAACATTCGATCAACAGCAAATATCTAGCTGCGCCACGGCAAATCGAGCCGTTCGCCGTCAGGCAGGTAAACATCGACCGGCGTCATGCCGAAAACCGCGATCGTTTGCAGCGGCTCGCTGCCCACACTGAAAATCTGGTGGTCGGCATTGCGCGGAATGATCAAGGTGCTGTTCGGACCAAACGGCTCCACCGTGCCACCGAGATGCAACTCGCCATGTCCTGCCGTGCACAGCACGACCTCCTCGCAGTCATGGCGATGCGGTGGTGTAGCCGCGCCCGGCACCATCGATTGGTGCCATATCGACATACTGCGCAAACCATCGCCGCTTCCAGCGAGTGTGGCATGGGCGATTCCCGGAATGCCGGCCTCGACCGGCTGCTGGTTTTTCCTGATGTGCATCGTTATCTCCTGGACGAATTTCCCGTCGCATGACGGTATGCGGCGCAGTATGAACCGGCATCCGGTGGAGCGGAATATCCCTCAATATCGTAATATTGAGGAAAATTATTCTTCAATCACGTATGAGCGGATTCAGCCAGTTCATCGCCTTTGCCAGCGCCGCGCGCCACCGCAGCTTTGCACGCGCAGGCCGGGAACTTGGCGTGACGGCATCGACCATCGCCAAGCGCATTGGCAAGCTCGAAGAGCAACTCGGCGTGAAAGTCTTTCATCGCACCACGCGCCAAGTCACATTGACCTCCGACGGTGAAGCGCTCTTCGCCCGTTGTGAAAAAATCCTCGCGGATATCGATGAACTCGAATTGCTGGCTGCCGGCGCAAGCGGCGAACCGCGTGGCGAATTGCGGATCAACGCGCCGATTACTTATGGCAAGCGGGTAGTGATGCCGGTGGTGGCCAAACTACTGCTGCAGCATCCGCATCTGCGCGCGGACGTGCGGCTGTCGGACCAGTTCTGCGACGTGGTGCGGGAAGGCATGGACGCAGTCATCCGTGTCATGCAGCTGAACGACTCCAGCCTTGCCAGCCGACAGATCGGATGGCAGCAATTGGTCACTTGCGCCAGTCCGGATTATCTGTCCCGCCACGGCAAACTGAAGCATCCATCGCGGCTGGATACGCATCATTTTGTGTTGTACCGCTTGCCAAGGACTGGGCGCGAAAGGCCGATCCAATTTGCTGTGGGTGGCAAGACTATCGACTTCCAACCCCTGTCACGCCTGCTCGCCGATGATGGTGAAGCCATGGTGCAAGCTGCGAGCTTGGGCGCCGGGCTGATCCAGGTGCCAGATTTCATGGCAGCCGATGAACTGGCGCAAGGTCTGCTCGTGGAAGTGCTGACCGCATTCCGTCCGCCGCCGATGCCGATCCATATCGTATGGCCCGGCAACCGCCTGATGCCGCCTCGTGTGCGCGCATTTATCGACCTACTCGCAGCCACCACGCTTGACGGCTTCAAAGCGCATCGCCCATAATCAAACGCACAACTTTCTTTCCTTTCCATGCCTGCACCGATTCATACCCACGTTCCGCTGTCGCGCCCTCTGGCGCTGGCGCTCGCACGCGTGGCTGCAGCAGGCAAATCGAAAAAACAGTCGCTCATCTGACCGGGGCGCACTGTCCCGTCAGGTGAGCTGACGGGGCCGCAGGCACACAAACCGGTTTTCTTCTCTTTCCAGCGCTCCTCGCAACTCTTCCTGACGGTGACCTTGTCGGTCAGCTTTACAGGAGTTTTCAATGACAAGCTTTACAGGAATATGGGTTCCGCTCGTCACGCCGTTTCAGCATGGCGAGATCGATTTTTCTGCCTTGCAGGCGCTGTCTCGCGAGGTCATGGAGGCAGGTGTGAGCGGCATCGTGGTGTGCGGCTCGACCGGGGAAGCGGCAGCCCTCAGCGAAGAAGAACAACTGGCAGTGCTGGACGCCATCCTTGAAATCGTCCCGGCAAGAAAAGTGGTGATGGGTCTTGCTGGCAATAATCTGCGCGCCGTGGTGGAAAGGCAGAAGCATATCCAGCAAAGAGCGCTCGCGGGTTTGCTTGTGCCGCCGCCCTACTACATCCGCCCCTCGCAATCCGGGTTGATCGAATATTTTCAGACGCTGGCGGATAACGCGTCGATTCCGCTTATCCTCTACAACATCCCGTACCGCACCGGCGTGGCAATGGAGTTCGATACGATCCGCATGATCGCGCAGCACGAACGCGTTCACGCGATCAAGGACTGCGGCGGTGATGCGATGCTGACGATGCGCCTGATTGCGGAAAGCTCGCTGCAGGTATTGGCCGGCGAAGACCATCAGCTGCTGTCCACGCTGTCGCTTGGCGGCACGGGCGCGATCCTCGCGTCGGCACATATCCGTCCCGACCTTTTTGTACGTGTCGCCGCAGCCATCAGCGCGGGCAATCTCGGGGAGGCGAGAGATACCTATTACCATCTCCTGCCCATGATCCGCCTGCTGTTTCAGGAACCGAACCCGGCGCCGCTCAAAGCCGCACTGTCGATGATGGGGAAGATGCGCGATGAGCTGCGCGCGCCCATGCAGGCCGCATCACCAACATTGCGCGGACAGATCGAACGTGAGTTGCTGCAGCTTGCGTGCCTGTGAGCCATCTGCCCCTGCCCGGCGCTTCCCGGTCACGGGATTACAATGGGCAGGTCTTTCCGATTACAGCAAAAAGAGGCGACATTGAGCCCGATCCCATCCACCATCATCGACCCGGCAGACGAGGTTTTCTGGTCGGGCATTCGTGCACAATATGATGCCAGCCCGGACTTCATCAACCTGGAGAATGGCTTTTTCGGCATGCCATCGAGACCGGTGCTCGAAGCGTTCGAGGCGCACAACCGGCTCGTGAACCGGGAAGCCTCCTTCTTCATGCGCACGAAATTTCCGCAGCGGCTAGCCGCGGCCACCGATGCACTGGCGTCCTTTGCTGGCGTTACGCCGGAAGAACTCGTTATCGTGCGCAATCCCACCGAGGGCATGAACATCCTGATCCAGGGCTATCCGTTCCGCTCCGATGATGAAGTGGTAATCGGCAACCAGGATTACGACAGCGTCGACGAGACCCTGGCGATGATGCAGCAGCGCGGCCGCTTCAGGCTGGTGCGGGCCTGCCTGCCCTTCCACCCGAAGAGCGACGAGGACATCGTTGCTGCGTATGAGCGTGTCCTGACGCCGAAGACACGCGTGCTCATCGTCACGCATCTGCTGCATCGGACCGGCCAGATCCTTCCGGTTGCCAAAATCACGCAAATGGCGCGTTCGCGCGGCATCGATATCTTCGTCGATGCGGCCCATTCCTTTGCCCATATCGACTTTCAATTGCCGGAGCTGGGCTGCAGTTTCGTGGTCGCTCATTTGCACAAATGGCTGGGCGCGCCATTGGGTGTCGGGCTGCTCTACATCCGCAAGGAGCGGATACCGGATATCGCGCCCTTGTTCGGCGATGTGTCCTGCCCGGAGAATGATATCCGCAAGCTGGCGCATTTCGGCACCACGCCACCTGCGGCGATTATGGCCATCGAAGACGCGATTGCATTCCATCAGCGCATCGGCAGCAGGAACAAGGAAGCCCGCTTGCGTTACCTTAAGGAATATTGGGTCAGCCGCGTGCGAACACTGCCGCACATTGAATTGATGATTCCGGATGCGCCGGAAAGCTCCTGTGCGATTGCTGCCTTCCGCATTGCGGGCATGGAAGCACAACAGGTGGCGGCGACGCTATTTGATGAACACCGCATCTTCACCGTCGCTACGGACGTCGATGGCATCAAGGTGGTGCGCGTCACGCCGCATTTGTACAACTCGGCCGAAGACATGGACAAGCTGGTTGCTGCGCTCGCGCACCTGCCGCATCAAGCAGAAATCAGGCAGAAAACAATTTAACGAAGGCGCGTGCCGCGTCTTCCGGGTCGGCTGCCAGATAAACGCTACTGATCGCCGACACCATGTCGGCGCCGTGCTTCACCAGCGGCGCCGAGTTTTCATGGGTCATGCCGCCAATGACGACGCTTGGCAAAGGTATTTCCTTCTTTGCCTGCGCGACGATTTCCGGTTGCGTGGTGACTTCATATTTTTTTACGCGCGACGGATAGAACCCGCCGAACGCAACGTAGCTGGCACCGGCGCGCCATGCGTCGTGCGCGAGCGCCATGCTGCCATAACAGGATGCGCCAACGATCTTGTCCGGGCCGACGGCGGTACGAACCTGGGCCACTGCCGCGTCGGTACCGCCGACATGCACGCCATCCGCATCCAGCTCGAGGCACAGATCGACAAAGTCGTTCACGATAAACGGTCGACCATAGGCCCGGCACAATGCCTGCAATGCCGCTGCCTGTTCTCTGCGCAATGCGGCATCCGCGGTCTTGTGCCGGTACTGCACCAGTGCAGCACCGCCACGCAAGCCGGCTTCGGTCACATCCAGCATCTTCTGCGTATCGTCCCAGTCGGGGGTAACCAGATACAAGCCTTTCATTGCTTTTCCTCCGAAGACAGATACCGGTTTGGGATGCGCTGTCCATCCGCAATGGCATAGGCCGATTGCAAGGCCTGGTGGCAATAGGCTTGCGCGTCTTCGATGGCGCTGACCATCGGTTTGCCGCAAGCGAGCAATGCCGCAATCGCAGACGCCAGCGTGCAGCCGGTGCCGTGAAAAGTTCCTTCCAGCCGTGGCCAAGTCCATGCGCAGTGATTGCCGCTGGTGAACCAGCGGTTGACCACATCCGGCCCGCTACCGTGCCCGCCCTTGATAAGAACATTTGGGCAATGCTGTAGCAAATTTTCAACCTGGGTATCGAGACGCCGCTCGCCGCCGCACAGCGCAGCAGCCTCCGGCAGGTTGGGCGTGACGAGGGTTGCCAGCGGCAGCAGCGTCAGGATGGCATCCTTCGGACTGTCTTTCGACAAACTGTCGCCATGGCCGCTGGCCAGCACCGGGTCGAGCACCACCGGCAAATCAGGCTTGCGCTGCTTCATCAGCCGCAGCGTATCGGCGATCGCTTCAGCGTTTGCACGATTTCCGACAATGCCGATCTTGACGGCGGCGATCTCCATTTTTTCAATCAGCGCATGCGCCTGCTGCTGCACCAGTCCCGCCGGCACAGGGTGGACGTTGAACACACGGTCATTGTCCTGCACGGTCATCGCAGTGATCGACGAGAGCGGATGTGCGCCCATGGCCGACACGGCGAGGATGTCCGCCTGCATCCCTGCGCCGCCGCTCGGGTCCGAGCCGGCGAAGATCAGGACGCTCGGGCGCATCATGTTGCACGCCCTTCCATCGGCGACGACGGCGATGCGGCAAACTTCTTCGGAATACGGCCGGCGAGATAGGCGTCGCGCCCGGCTTCCACCGCCAGCTTCATCGCGCGCGCCATGCGGATCGGATCGCGCGCACCGGCAATCGCGGTATTCATCAGCACGCCATCGCAACCGAGTTCCATTGCGATCGCGGCATCGGACGCAGTGCCGACGCCGGCATCAACCAGCACCGGCACCTTGGACTGCTCGATGATGAGCGACAGGTTCCATGGATTCAGGATGCCCATGCCGGAACCAATCAGCGACGCCAGCGGCATCACCGCAACGCATCCGATCTCTTCCAGCATCTTTGCCTGGATCGGGTCGTCGCTGCAGTACACCATCACGTCAAAGCCGTCTTTCACCAGCGTTTCCGCTGCCTTCAGGGTTTCCGGCATGTTGGGGAACAAGGTCTTCTGGTCGCCCAGCACTTCGAGCTTGAC
>DATFAZ010000075.1:0-3928 GCA_035254105.1 Noviherbaspirillum sp.
CGGCTGCTGTCCGGACTGAGTCCTTTCTGCATTAGTGGCAAGCAACTGGAGTTCCACGAGGTCAATCATCTCGTTGCCGAACTATTTACCATGATGGGATTAGGCGACATCATCCGCATCGTGCCGCGCAAAACCTAGCTGCGTTTTCGCATGTTTTTTCGCCGCCGGCACGCCCAAATTTGCCGACGATACGCCTTGTAATCCATCCGCCTGCCCTCATCTGAGCGAAATGTCTTCATTTCAGGGGTAAGCATGGAACAATTTCACGGCACAACCATTCTGTCAGTGCGTCGCGGCAATGTTGTCGCATTGGGTGGCGACGGCCAGGTGACTCTCGGCAATGTCGTCATGAAAGGCACTGCGCGGAAGGTGCGCACGCTTTATCAGGGCAAAGTGCTGGCGGGATTTGCCGGCGGCACTGCCGATGCATTTACCCTGATCGAACGCTTCGAAGGCAAGCTCGAAAAGCACCAGGGCAACCTGATGCGCGCCTCCGTGGAACTGGCGAAGGACTGGCGCACCGACCGCATCCTGCGCCGACTGGAAGCGATGCTGCTGGTCGCCGACCGTGAATCGACGCTGATCATTACCGGCAACGGTGATGTGCTCGAACCCGAAGCCGGGATCGGCGCAATCGGCTCCGGCGGCGTTTATGCGCAATCGGCTGCCAAGGCCCTGCAGGAAAACACCGACCTGCCGCCCGTCGAGATCGTGAAGAAGGCGCTCACTATCGCAGGCGAGTTGTGCATCTACACCAACCTGTCCCACACCATCGAAACCCTGGAATAAACCTGAATAACGCGATCCGCTTCGCGCCCTACATCATGAACATGACACCTCAAGAAATCGTTTCCGAACTCGACAAGCATGTGGTCGGCCAGGCTCGCGCAAAACGCGCGGTGGCGATCGCACTGCGCAACCGCTGGCGCCGCCAGCAGGTCGCAGAACCGCTGCGCCATGAAATCACGCCGAAGAATATCCTGATGATCGGTCCGACTGGCGTGGGCAAGACCGAAATTGCACGGCGATTGGCAAAGCTGGCCGATGCGCCTTTCATCAAGATCGAGGCAACCAAGTTCACCGAAGTCGGCTATGTCGGGCGCGACGTCGACACCATCATCCGCGACCTGATCGACATCGGCATCAAGCAGACGCGCGAATCGGAAATGCGCAAGGTGCGCACCCGCGCTGAAGATGCGGCGGAAGACCGGGTGCTGGACATCCTGCTGCCGCCGGCGCGCGATTTCGGTTTCAGCGCAACGCCTAGCGCACCGGCAGAAAACGATGAACAAGCGGGTGGCAGCAACACGCGCCAGACGTTCCGCAAGCGCCTGCGCGAAGGTGCACTCGATGATCGCGAGATTGAAATCGAAGTATCGGAAACCGGCCCGCACATGGAAATCATGGCGCCGCCGGGCATGGAAGAAATGACCGAGCAGATCAAGTCGATGTTTTCCGGACTGGGTGCCTCGCGCAAAAAGAAGCGCAAGGTGAAGATCAAGGAAGCGATGAAGCTGCTGGTCGAGGAAGAGGCGGCCAAGCTGGTCAACGACGATGAACTGAAGCAGAAAGCGATTGCGAATGTCGAGCAGAACGGCATCGTGTTCCTCGACGAGATCGACAAGATTGCAAGCCGCTCCGAGACCGGTGGCGCCGATGTGTCGCGCGCAGGCGTGCAGCGCGACCTGCTGCCGCTGGTGGAAGGCACGACGGTCAACACCAAGTACGGCATGATCAAGACCGATCACATCCTGTTCATCGCGTCCGGCGCCTTCCATCTGGCCAAGCCGTCCGACCTGATCCCGGAACTGCAGGGGCGCTTCCCGATCCGCGTCGAACTGGAATCGCTGGCGATCGCGGATTTTGAGCGCATCCTGACCAGCACCGATGCCTGCCTCACACGCCAGTATGAAGCCCTGCTGGCGACGGAAGGTGTGAAGATCGAATTCACAAAAGAAGGGATTCAGCGTCTGGCGGAAATCGCATTTTCGGTCAACGAAAAAACCGAAAACATCGGTGCCCGTCGCCTGTACACGGTGATGGAAAAGCTGCTGGAAGAAATGTCGTTCTCCGTCACCGAGGCATCTGGCAAGACTACCTCGATCGATGCTGCCTATGTCGACGACAAGCTCGGCGCACTAGCAGTCAACGAAGACTTGTCCCGTTACGTGTTGTAACCCGGGCGAAATGGGTGCAGCATAAAGACTGCGCCCATTTCGCAACAAACATCATGGCTAACAAGGCACTCAGCAAACGTCAGAAGATGACGATTCGGATCGAGCCTTCGCAGAAGGCTCTCAAGCCGCGCAACCCCATCGCCCTCGCAGCGAAACAGCGTGTCGCTGGATCGCACACGAAGACGAGCTCCGCGCAGCGTCAACTGCAGCAACGTCTTCTGAAAAAATTCCTGGGAGAACCGGGCGACAAGTAAACCCGGTTTTGCAGGCCGTTTTTCAGCCTACTCTTGCGCCTCCCTGCTCACCCTGTTCCGCTAGCGGCTAATCAGTGGCGCCGTCTCTGGAGAAACTGGACGCACCGGATAATTCTGTCCACCGGCTGCAGGCTGCGGCTGTGTAACTGGCGCGGGTGCTGCAGACGAGGGTGCCGTGCGTGCCGGTACTGAAGGCACGGCATTGGAACCCGGTACAGCGGACTGGGGAAGACTTGGCGGAGGGCTGACGACTACAGTAGGCGGCGCTGTCGGTGCCGGCTGGACCGATGGCACCGTACCCGGCGGAATAGGCGAGTAAGAGGGCGCTGCTGACGCACCCTGAACAGACGGCGACACAACCACGGATGGCGGTGTGGGCAAAGGCGCAGTCGGAGGTGCGGGCATGTTCGCCGATGGGGCTCCCCCGGCAGCTGCTTGTGCCCGCGTGGGTGTAGGCGTAGATGCAGGAGAAGCCGGAGCAGGCACTGTTGAAGGCTGGACCGGAACCGGCGCAAGGCTGGCAAGATCTACCTGCCCTTTTGCGTCTTCCGGCAATTCAACGCGTTTGGTCGTGCCCCCCTCAGACAGCAGCACATATTCACTGTGTACCTCCTGCACTGTCACGCCGGGAGCGATTTCCATATCCACTCTAACTGCCTGCGCCGGCTTGCCATCGGCGCTCAGGATCGCGACGCTGTTGCGCGGATTACCGGCAAAGATCACACCCTTCAACTGGTAATTGCTGGCAACCGCCACGTTTTCGGCACGCCCGCCGAACAGGGTGGCAGCGGCGTCCGTGCGTATCTCGGCCTGCGCTACCCGTGGCGGCGCGGCCACCGGACGTAGCGGCGGCTTGAACAGCTGCATCGCCCAGTATGCGACAGACGCGCACAAGACGATAAACAGCAGGAAACTGACGACCAGCGGCACGCGCTTCATGTTCTGCATCTCTCCTCAGGTTGGGTGCGTCATTAGCGCACCAACTGATTGATTTCGATAATCGGCATCAGCACCGCCAGCACGATCAGCAACACCACGACACCCATTACTAAAATCAGTGCCGGTTCCAGCAAGCCGGCAATCGTCATTGCGCGCCGCTCCAGATCCTGCTCCTGCGCGTTTGACGCACGCTCCAGCATCGCAGGCAATTCTCCGGTCACTTCACCAGCACGAATCATATGAATCAGCATCGGCGGGAAATGCTTGTGGGCGGAGAGTGCGCGCGCCAGGCTGACGCCCTCGCGTACGCTGGCCGTTGCCTCCTCCACCTGTTCGCGCATGGCGACATTCGACAGCGTGTCGCGGCTGGTCTGCAGCGCGCGCAGGATGGGCACGCCAGAACCGGTGGTAATCGCCAGCGTACTGGCGAATCGCGAGGTATTCAGGCTGCGTTCGAATTTGCCGTACAAGGGCGCGGAAAGCAGCCAGCGGTGCCAGCGGTATTTGATATCGGGATTTTTCAGCGCCGTGCGCCATGCAATGATGCCAATCACCAGA
>DATFAZ010000076.1:0-11868 GCA_035254105.1 Noviherbaspirillum sp.
ACAAGCCGATGGCGCCCGCCCAGCTCGCGCAGCGGCTCGCGCAGGCGGCCCGCCAGAACCCGGACATGGAGGTGCAGCTGCGCGCCGACCAGGCCGTGCCCTATGGCCGGGTCGTCGAGGTGGTGGGTGCCGCCCAGAAGGCCGGGTTGAACCGGATCGGTTTTGTCGCCGATCCGGCGGCGCAGCCGAAGTAGCGGCCCGTAAAATCGGCTGAACGCCGGGCCAACGCCCCGGCTACCCCAATCTATGCAAGAAAAATACAACCCTTCCGAGGTCGAGCGGGCGGCGCAGGCCCACTGGACCGCGCGCGACGCCTACCGCGTGACCGAAGACGCCGGCAAGAAGAAGTTCTATGCCTGCTCCATGCTGCCGTATCCCAGCGGCAAGCTGCACATGGGGCATGTGCGCAACTACACCATCAACGACATGCTCACGCGCTACCTGCGCATGAACGGCTACAACGTGCTGATGCCGATGGGCTGGGACGCGTTCGGCATGCCGGCCGAGAACGCAGCGATGGCCAACGGCGTGCCGCCGGCCGAGTGGACCTACTCGAACATCGCCCACATGAAGAAGCAGATGGAGTCGATGGGCCTGGCGATCGACTGGTCGCGCGAAATGACCGCCTGCAAGCCCGATTACTACAAGTGGAACCAGTGGATGTTCCTGAAGATGCTGGAGAAAGGCATCATCTACAAGAAGACCGGCACCGTGAACTGGGACCCGATTGATCAGACCGTGCTCGCGAACGAACAAGTGATCGACGGTCGCGGCTGGCGCTCCGGCGCGCTGATCGAAAAGCGCGAGATCCCGATGTACTACGCGAAGATCACCGCCTATGCCGAAGAGTTGCTCGACCATGTCGACAACAAGCTGCCGGGCTGGCCGGAGCGCGTGCGTATCATGCAATCTAACTGGATCGGAAAATCAACCGGTGTTCGTTTCGCTTTTCCGCACGACATCAAGGATGCGTCGGGCAAGGCAATCAACGACGGCAAGCTGTGGGTATTCACCACCCGCGCCGACACCATCATGGGCGTGACCTTCTGTGCAGTAGCGCCGGAACACGCGCTGGCAACGCATGCCGCGCAATCGAACCCGGAGTTGGCCGCCTTTATTGCCGAATGCAAAAAAGGCAGCGTAATCGAAGCCGACATGGCGACGATGGAAAAGAAAGGCATGCCAACCGGCCTGTTCGTCACCCATCCGTTGACCGGCAAACAGGTTGAAATCTGGGTAGGCAACTATGTGCTGATCACCTACGGTGATGGCGCCGTGATGGGCGTGCCAGCACATGACGAGCGCGACTTCGCGTTTGCAAAAAAATACAAGCTGCCGATCGAGCAGGTTGTCGGTATTGAAGGCAAGACCTACTCCACCGACGCCTGGCAGGAATGGTATGCGGACAAGGAAAACGGCCGCTGCATCAATTCCGACAAGTACGATGGCATGAGCTATCAGCTTGCAGTCGATGCAATTGCTGCCGATCTGGGCGCACAGGGCATCGGCGAGAAAAAGATCACCTATCGCCTGCGCGACTGGGGCATTTCGCGCCAGCGCTACTGGGGCACGCCGATTCCGATCATCCATTGCGCCGGCTGCGGCGACGTGCCGGTCCCGGAAAAGGATTTGCCGGTGGTATTGCCGGAAGACTGCGTACCGGACGGCACCGGCAACCCGCTCAACAAGCATGAAAAGTTCCTGAAGTGCGACTGCCCGAAATGCGGCAAACCTGCGCGTCGCGAAACCGACACGATGGACACCTTCGTCGATTCGTCCTGGTATTACATGCGCTATTGCTCACCGGGCAGCAACGATGCAATGGTCGATGCACGAAACGATTACTGGATGCCGATGGACCAGTACATTGGCGGTATCGAGCATGCGGTCCTGCACCTGCTGTATGCGCGATTCTGGACTAAGGTGATGCGCGACTTCGGTCTGCTGAAGTTCGACGAACCGTTCGTCAACCTGCTCACGCAGGGCATGGTACTGAACGAAACCTATTACCGCGAAGACGCAAGCGGCAAGAAGCTGTGGTTCAACCCGGCCGACGTCGAACTGACCTTTGATGATAAAGGCCGTCCGGTGTCTGCAATCCTGAAAGAAGACGGCAAGCCGGTCGAGATCGGCGGCACAGAAAAGATGTCGAAGTCCAAGAACAACGGCATCGACCCGCAGGCGCAAATCGACCAGTATGGCGCCGATACTGCGCGCCTGTTTACGATGTTCGCATCGCCGCCGGAACAGACCCTGGAATGGTCGGGCGCCGGCGTGGAAGGCGCAAACCGATTCCTGCGCCGCGTATGGGCATTCGGCCATACACAAGCCGGCCGCATTGCTGCAGCAAGCAATGTTGATTTCACCACCCTGCCGGAGACGCACAAAACCCTGCGCCGCGAGGTCCACAAAATATTGCAGCAGGCGGATCACGACTTCAAGCGCATTCAGTACAACACCGTTGTTTCAGCGTGCATGAAAATGCTGAACACGCTGGACGCCGCCAAGCTCGACGACTCTCCGGCATCGTCCGCGGTCATCGCGGAGGGTTATTCGATCTTCCTGCGCGTGCTGTACCCGGTTGCACCGCACATTACCCATGTACTGTGGCAGGAACTCGGCTATACAAAAGACTGTGGCGACATCCTGGATGCGCCGTGGCCACAAGTCGATGCCGCAGCGCTGGAGCAAGCGGAAATCGAACTGATGGTTCAGGTGAACGGCAAGCTGCGTGGCAGCGTCAAGGTGGCGAAAGATGCGGACAAGGCTTCGATCGAAGCAGCAGCACTCGCCAACGAGAATGTGAAAAAATTCGTCGAAGGCACGCCGAAAAAAGTCATTATCGTGCCCGGTAAGCTGGTCAACATCGTCGCCTGAACAATGCCATCGGAGATGCTCATGAAACGCCGCACTGTCCTTGCACTGGCTGCCGCCGTAACATTGTCCGCGTGCGGCTTTCATCTGCGCGGCATGAACGGGCAAGCAGCGTTGCCGTTCAAAACCATCTATGTGGGCCTGCCTGACACCTCGCCGCTGGGCGCAGAACTCAAACGCTACATCCGCGCAAGCGGAGATACTACTGTAGTCGACAATCCAAAAGAGGCAGAGGCAATTCTCGACGTGCTGGCGGAAAAACGGGAAAAGGCAATCCTGTCGCTGAATACCCAAGGCCGCGTTCGCGAGTACACGCTGTATTACAAGCTGCGTTTTCGCGTAAGAGATGCCAAGAATAAGGAATTGATTCCGTCCTCGGATATCGTTCTTAAGCGCGATATCAGTTTCAACGAATCGCTGGTGATGGCAAAGGAAAACGAAGAAGCGCTGCTATACCGCGACATGCAAAGCGACCTCGTGCAGCAACTGCTGCGCCGTCTGCAAGCGATCAAGCCGGTCTGACGAGGACTGCAATGCAATTGCGGCATGACAGCCTTGAAGCGCATCTGGCGAAAACGCTGGCGCCGTTATATGTGATCACCAGCGACGAGCACCTGCTCGCGCTGGAGGCAGCGGATAAAATCCGCAAGGCGGCGCGCGTCCAGGGATTTTCGGAACGTGAAGTGCTGGTAGTCGAGCGCAGCTTCAAATGGGGCGAACTGCTTGCAGCCAACCAGTCGCAATCGCTGTTCGGCGACCGCAAACTGATTGAATTACGCATTCCGACCGGGAAACCCGGCAGGGACGGCGGGCAGGCGCTCCAGGATTATGCAGGTGCGCTGAATCCCGACAACCTGACCTTGATCACCCTGCCGAAACTGGACTGGCAAACGCAAAAGAGCGCATGGGTAGCCGCATTGCAGCAAGCCGGCGTTTATATCGATATTCCACTGGTTGAACGTGCGCAGCTCCCGGCATGGATCGGCACCCGACTGGCGGCGCAAGGGCAAAGCGCCGACCGGCAAAGTATCGATTTCACCGCGGACCGCGTCGAAGGCAACCTGCTTGCAGCCCATCAGGAAATCCAGAAGCTTGCCCTGCTCCATCCCGAAGGAAAATTGACATTTGAACAGGTACAGGATGCGGTGCTGAACGTCGCCCGCTACGATGTATTCAAACTCAATGAAGCGATGCTGGCCGGAGACGCAGCTCGACTGGTGCGCATGATCGAGGGATTGAAAGGGGAAGGCGAAGCCCTGCCCCTGGTATTGTGGGCTATGGCGGAAGAAATCCGTACCCTGCTGAAGCTGAAAGCGCTCAGTGCGCAAGGCAAGTCGGTCGGTATGTTGATGAAGGAATACCGTATCTGGGGCCCACGCGAAAAACTGATGGAGCCAGCGCTGCGCCGCATGAAGCTGACGATGCTGGAAGACGCGCTGCAGCAGGCGGCGCAAGTCGATAAGATGGTCAAAGGTTTGCGGTCTAGGGCATTTGCCGGCGATGCATGGGATGCGCTGTTGCAGCTCGGACTGAAAGTGGCGCGGGGCTGATTGCCCGGCCCCCGTTTCTTTTCAAGAAATACATTTAGCAGGTAAAGAATGGACATCAAACACTACATGAATGAAGTGGGTCAACGGGCGCGCAAGGCTTCGCGCGCAATGGCCAAGGCCGATACGAGCGCGAAGAACCGCGCACTATCCCTGATCGCCGCAGCAATCCGGCGCGATACCGAAGCATTACGCACAGCCAACCAGAAAGACCTCGAAGCGGCTCGCGCCAACGGGCTGGCGGAAGCGATGCTCGACCGCCTGACGCTATCGGACAAGGCCATCGCGACCATGGCGGAAGGCCTGGAACAAATCGCCTCCTTGCCTGATCCGATCGGCGAGATCTCCAACATGAAATACCGCCCGACTGGCATTCAGGTCGGACAGATGCGCGTTCCGCTCGGCGTTATCGGCATCATTTACGAAGCGCGCCCGAACGTGACCGTCGATGCGGCTGGCCTCTGCATCAAGAGCGGCAATGCGACGATTTTGCGCGGCGGCTCGGAAGCGATCCATTGCAACCAGGCGCTGGCAAAGCTGGTGAAGGAAGGACTGGCCGGTGCAGGCCTGCCGGAAGATGCGGTGCAAATCGTCGAAACTACCGACCGCGCCGCCGTTGGCGAGCTGATCACGATGCCGCAGTATGTGGATGTGATTGTGCCGCGTGGAGGCAAGGGTCTGATCGAGCGCTTGATGAAGGAATCGAAGGTGCCGATGATCAAGCACCTCGACGGCATCTGCCATGTGTATATCGACGACAAGGCCGACATCGACAAGGCGCTGAAGATCTGTTTCAACGCAAAATGCCATCGCTACGGCACCTGCAACACAATGGAAACACTGCTGGTGGCGCGCAGCATCGCCCCGCAAGTATTGCCAAAGCTGGCAGAGCTGTATGGCACGAAAGAGGTGGAACTGCGCGCCGACGACGAAGCACGGAAAATCCTCGCCGGCTATCCGCATCTGGGCGCAGCGACTGAGGAAGACTGGCGCACCGAACACCTTGCGGCGATCCTCTCGGTGAAAATTGTCGACGATGTTGGCCAGGCGATCGAGCACATCAATACCTATTCATCGCAGCATACCGATGCCATCGTCACCGAAGATTACAGCCGCGCGATGCGCTTCCTGCGCGAAGTCGATTCGGCATCGGTCATGGTGAATGCATCGACCCGTTTTGCCGATGGCTTCGAATATGGGCTCGGCGCCGAGATCGGCATTTCGAACGACAAACTGCATGCGCGCGGCCCGGTCGGGCTGGAAGGGCTGACCTCGCTGAAGTACGTCGTATTCGGGCATGGAGAAGTGCGTGAATGAATGCCATGCAATCGGAACGCCACCTTCCAAGGCAGCACCGTAATGCAGGCGGAAAGGCATGCCTCGAGAATTCCCTGCTCCACTACGGCGAAGTGCTTCAATAAACAACAATAGGAAACTCCATGCTCTGGGTCAAATCGCTGCACGTCATTTTCATTGCTTCATGGTTCGCTGGCCTGTTCTATCTGCCTCGGATATTCGTCAATCTCGCAATGGAAACAGACCAGAAAGCCAATGCCCGTCTGCTGCTGATGGCGCGCAAGCTGTACCGCTTCATGATCATTCTGTCGGTACCGGCGCTTTTGTTCGGTCTGTGGCTGTGGCTCGGTTATGGCGTAGGCAAGGGACAGGGCTGGATACATGCGAAACTCACGATCGCGGTGCTGCTGGTGTTCTATCAGCATGGCTGCGGCGTGCTGTTGAAGAAATTTGAAAACGGCCAGAACAAGCGCACGCATCGCTGGTATCGCTGGTTCAATGAGTTTCCGACCATCTGCCTGTTTGCGGCCGTGATTCTGGCGGTGGTCAAGCCGTTCTGAACGGTTGTCAAGGGTCATTTCCTTCTGATTCCGAACGTTGCGAGAAATCAACCGCCGTAACAAAGAGCGAGCGTACAAGATTCATCCCACCTTCTGAATGACAGGGAGTGGTTTTTTCATTTACGGATAAAGGGTTCCCCATGTCACATTCATTTTTCTGTCCCTGCCCGCGCGGTCTTGAAGCTGCACTGGCGGAGGAAATCGGTGAGATCGCCCAGCAAAGCAAATCGCTGAAGGTCCACAATCAGGTGCCGGGCGGCGTGCACTGTTCCGGTACGCTGGCCGACAGCTACCGCATCAATCTGCATTCCCGCATTGCTTCGCGCGTGTTGCTGCGCATTGCCAACGGCAGCTATGCCAACGAGAACGACATATACGACCTGACGCTAGCGCAGGCGTGGGAAGAATGGTTCGGCCTCGACCATACGATCCGTGTCGATCTCACCGCGATCAAGTCGCCGCTGAAAAGTCTGGAATTCACCACGCTGAAAATCAAGGATGCCGTATGCGACCGCTTCCGCGACTTGTATAGCAAACGCCCATCGGTTAATACGCGCACACCCGACATGCGCATTTTCGGCTTTCTCGATGCGCACACTTATACGGTTTATCTGGACACCTCCGGCGAAGCCCTGTTCAAGCGCGGCTGGCGCCAGGAAACCGGCGATGCGCCGCTACGCGAGAACCTTGCCGCCGGCCTGCTGCGCGTATCGGGCTGGAAGCCGGGAACGGTGCTGTTCGATCCGATGTGCGGTTCCGGCACCATCCTGATTGAAGCTGCGCAGATCGTCGCCGGGATTCCGCCTGGTGCTCGGCGCAACTTTGCGTTTGAAAAATTCAACGACTTCGATGCGGATGAATGGCTGGCAATCAAGGGCAGCTTCAAACCGAATCCGCTGCCGACCGTGCCTACGCTGTTCGGCAGCGACATCTCCGGCGACATGGTGACAATGGCGCGCAATAACCTGCGCAACGCCGGTATCCAGTTCGACGTGCCGTTCAAACAAATCGAAGCACAAGAAATCAAGCCGCCCAGCGACATCCCCGGTATGATCCTGACCAATCCGCCGTATGGCGAACGGATCGGCGTGCGTGGCGACAGCACCCAACCGCCCGATGAAATGGCAGTTGCGTTTTACGCGGCGTTCAGCACTACGCTCAAGCAGCGCTTCTCCGGCTGGCAGGTTTTCCTGTTTACCGCCGACCTAGGCTTGCCGAAACTGCTGCGCCTGAAGGAATCGCGCAAGACGCCTTTCTACAACGGTGCACTCGAATGCCGGTTGTTCCGCTTCGACATGGTCGCCGGATTCAACCGGCGCGAGGAAGCAAAGCCGAAACAGGCGAGTTGAGCACACAGGGGCGGCAGAAACTTGCAAGCAGTAAAAAATATGCGCGGTCCCCTGCCCTGAAATCCCGATGGAGAACGCTTGCAATCGGGTTGCGCTATTCTTGATCTTTTACCTATTCCGCACGAGACGAGGAGAACATCATGCAGCATCAGCTTAAAGGTATTCCCCAACTGACTGACGCGGCGCTGCTACGTGAGCAGGCCTATCTGAATGGTGCGTGGGTAGGCGCCGGCAACAGTTTCACCGTTACCAATCCGGCTGACGGCAGCACGATCGCGTCAGTGCCGAACATGGGCGCAGAGGTTGCACGCAAGGCCATCGACGCCGCCAATGCGGCGTTTCCTGCATGGTCTGCAAAAACCGGCAAGGAACGTGCAGCCATCATGCGCAAATGGTACGAACTGCTGATCCTGCATGCGAACGACCTGGCCGTGCTAATGACGGCAGAACAAGGCAAGCCCGTACCGGAAGCAAAGGGTGAAGTGCTCTACGGCGCCAGCTTCGTCGAATGGTTCGCGGAAGAAGCCAAGCGCGTATCCGGCGATGTATTGTCGTCCACCTGGAGCGACAAGCGCATGCTGGTACTGAAGCAGCCGATCGGCGTATGCGCGGCAATCACACCCTGGAACTTCCCGATTGCGATGATCACCCGCAAGGTGGCACCTGCGCTTGCAGCCGGCTGCACCATCATCATCAAGCCGGCAGAACAGACGCCGCTGTCGGCGCTGGCAATGGCCGAACTGGCACACCGTGCCGGTGTTCCGCCGGGTGTGCTGAACGTGATCACCGCCGATTCCGAGCGTTCAATCGAAGTCGGCAAGGTCTTGTGCGACAGCCCTGTGGTGCGCCACCTGTCCTTTACCGGATCGACACCGGTCGGGCGCATCCTGATGCAGCAGAGCGCGCCGACCATCAAGAAACTCGGACTGGAGCTCGGCGGCCATGCGCCGTTCATCGTGTTCGATGACGCCGATGTGGATGCGGCGGTAGAGGGCGCGCTGATCTCGAAATACCGTAATGCCGGCCAGACCTGCGTGTGTACCAACCGCTTCTATGCACATGAATCGATCTACGACGCTTTTGTCGAAAAGCTCGCGGCCGGCGCTGCAAAGATCAAGGTCGGCAACGGCTTCGAGCAAGGCGTCGCCCAAGGTCCGCTGATCGATGATCAGGCGGTCGCGAAGGTGCAGGAGCATGTCGCCGACGCACTGGCCAAGGGCGCGAAAGTGCTTGCCGGAGGCAAGCTGCACGCGCTCGGCGGTCAGTTCTATGAACCCACCGTGCTGGGCAATGTGACAGCCGACATGAAAATCATGCGCGAGGAAACCTTCGGCCCGGTCGCCGCCGTTACCAAGTTCAAAACCGAGGAAGAAGCAATCGCCGCCGCCAACGATACCGAATTCGGCCTGGCGAGTTATTTCTATTCGCGCGATATCGGCCGCGTATGGCGCGTTGCCGAGAAGCTGGAATACGGCATGGTCGGCATCAATACGGGCATCATCTCGAACGAGGTAGGGCCCTTCGGTGGTGTCAAGCAGTCCGGGCTGGGGCGGGAAGGCTCGAAGTACGGGATCGATGAATATCTGGAGATGAAGTATCTCTGTATGGGCGGGATCTGATTCCGCCTAAAGCAGCAACAAAAAACCGTAACTGAAAACTCTCCAGATTTGCCATGCGCAGTCATGTCCTGACTGCGCCTTGGCATCTCGCTGCACTTCTATTCCACTATACCAACAATCAGTAAATATTTCCGTGTGGAAATATTTACTGATTGTTGGTATAGTCCGGCCAGGAGAAACAACTTGGCCCAACTTGACCCCCGCTCGCTGATTTTCGTTGCCGGATTACTGGGGCTATTGTGCTCGGCCATCCTGTTCATGCTGCGCCGCAGTTTTCCGCCGACCATCGGCGGCCTGGTGTACTGGAGCCGCGGCCTGCTCAGCATGGTGGTGGCCAGCCTTCTGTTCGGTCTGACCGACTTCATTCCGCCCTTCTTTTCCGCCGTGCTCGCCAATGCCTTGCTGGTCAGCGGCATCATGTCCTTTTACATTGGGTTTCGCCATTTTTTTGGCATGCCACTGCATCTGGGATGGCTGGTTCGGGTTCTTATCCTGGTCATTGGCTATATCGCCTGGTACACCTATGTCGAGGACAATTATCCGGCACGTGCTTTACTGATCACTGCGACGACTTCCATGCTCTTCTTTGCCTGCACGGCACTGGTCGGCAAGAAGAGCGGCGGCACGCTGGCAGGGCGTTTTACCAGCGTGATTTTTGCCGGTATTGGCATTATTTCCACCGGGCGCGTACTGACGTTAATCTTGCAGTTCGATGCCACCTCCAAACTGCTCAGTCCCACGCTATCGCAAAAAATTTATCTCGCCGCGATTGCCTTTGCAGTGTTGGCGATTACGCTGGGCGCAATGATGATGGCCAATGAGCGCCTGCGCACTGCCCTAGAATTCATCGCATCCCATGACCATCTGACGCAGGCGTTTGCGCGCGGCGCCTTCATCGAGCTATTGACCAAGGAACTGGCGCGCAGCCGGCGCAATCGCCGGCCACTCGCATTGCTGATGTTCGATCTGGATAATTTCAAGTCGATCAATGATCGGCATGGTCACGCGGTTGGGGACCGTGTCCTCATCGACTTTGTCCGGAGAACCAGGAAGCTGCTCCGTCAGCAAGATTCCCTGGGCCGCCATGGCGGCGAGGAATTCGTCGCCATGCTGCCGGAAACGACGCTTGAAGAAGCCAAGGCCGTCGCCGAACGCATCTGTTCCGGTATTGCGGAAGGTTCAGACGAGGATTTGCCGCGGTACACCGTCAGCATCGGCGTTGCGCTCGCTACAAATGACGAGGCGCCGGTTGATGCGCTGATGTCGGATGCCGACCGCATGCTCTATCGTGCCAAGGGAAACGGCCGTAACCGGGTTGAGTGGCCCCGACAGACAGAATCCATCGTCCCCGGCATTACCGCTTGACTGCGATCCGGCCTTCGTACAGTTCCAGGGTAGCGCCCCCCATATCGTCCGGCGCAGTCCACATCTGCTGTGCAATGCGAACTTCAACACCGTAATGGATCTGGCCGCTGACCTCCACGCAAGCTTGTTCTGCCAGCTCGACCTTTGCGCGAAGGACTTTCAGCTCCTCGGTTAGGTCATCGATAGCTGCAAGCAGTTGCTGGCGCGTTGCTTCCACTTTTTCGGCCACGCCGCCCGCGCCTTTCTGGGGATTGTGCTTGAAGTAGACCAGCAGCTTGACGACGCGGTCCACCTCATCACATTTCTGTTTGAACTCATGATCCTTGTCGGCAATCTGCTTTTCCAGATAAGGATCGATCCCTGCCTGCACATAGGTCTTGATCCCGGTAGAGGCGCCCAGGGTCCCGGTTGCGATCCGCTGCGTCGCCTGCGTTTTTCCGCCGATGATCTGGCCGGTCTTTCCTTTGCCAACCACGATCTCTTCCCGAGCGATCAGTTCGCACTGCCGGGCGTTACGCGTGATCAGGATCGATTTGCCCGCTTCGATGTGTGCATTCTCCATGAACATCGCCTGAACCGACCCTTCAGATATGATTCTCGCCGTTGTTTCCGGCAGAGAGTGCGCACCGGGGCGAGAGTCGGGATGGCCGACAATGCCGCCACGAACCGCTACATTGCCGCCGGCAGTAATCTGTGCAGCTTCCATTGCGCCGTTGATGATGACGTCGCCCGACACCTTGATGTGCATGCCCGCCTTGACATCGCCGCCCACGCGCAGGGTTCCCTGGAACTCGATGCTGCCGGTACTCAAATCCACATCCGTCACTTCAATGACGGGATTAACCGTGACACCGTTGTCCGAGGAAACCGGCTGCCCTCCGGTCGTCGCCACGAGCAGGTTGGGATCGTTCTCC
Organism: Noviherbaspirillum sp.; assembly: GCA_035254105.1. Classification (GTDB taxonomy): domain Bacteria; phylum Pseudomonadota; class Gammaproteobacteria; order Burkholderiales; family Burkholderiaceae_D; genus Noviherbaspirillum. Next base: position 11,525 of record DATFAZ010000076.1, read on the forward strand.
GCGGGAGCGACGCCGTCCAGGCCGATGCGAAACGGAATGTCTGGAGTCGGCTTCGGCAGCACGGCATGTCCCTTGATATTGGTGCCGTTCTTGCCTTGAACAGGTGGCACGCGCCGCATCAGTTTGTCGCCGGGATTTACCACCAGAATATGGCAAAGATCGGTGTAACGGATACGGTCGAGATTATCTTCTTCCTCGGACGGATCTTTTTTGTCGTACAGGGTTTCAAAACGGGTCGGCACGCCTTCCTGCGCAGCCTGTCCCTTCGCGATCGCGACACGCTCGCAATGGCCGGCAGCAAACGCCGCATCGATCCGGGGGCGATCGATTCCATAAACAATGCC
>DATFAZ010000077.1:0-20603 GCA_035254105.1 Noviherbaspirillum sp.
GCAGTAATTTCGCCATTAATGCGATGGGACTTATCAGTAGCTATTGTAATTTCCTTTAAAAATCAAATAATCAGGCACAGCTCTTGCGCTTTGAATCTCTTTGCTTAAGATTTACTTTCCAACTCACCATTAAGACGAGTCAAAAACAGATCGATTGGCATCACGCCCAAATCGACATTACCCCGCGCACGCACAGCCACCGTATCAGAATCCCGCTCTTTATCACCAACTACTATAATGTAAGGCAATTTCTGAACAGAATGCTCGCGTATTTTATAGGTAATTTTCTCATTGCGCAAATCGGCGTGCACCCTAAAACCCTGCGCCCTCAGTTTTTGGGCAATATTTTGCGCATATTCAGCTTGCGCATCAGAAATATTCAACACAACAACCTGCGTCGGCGCCAACCACAAAGGCAAAGCGCCAGCGTGGTTTTCAATCAGCATGCCGATAAAACGCTCCAGCGAGCCAAGGATGGCTCGATGCAACATCACGGGCGTCTTGCGCGTATTATCTTCCGCCACATATTCAGCACCCAAGCGAACCGGCATCGAAAAATCAACCTGAATTGTGCCGCATTGCCATGCCCGACCAATAGCATCCTTCAATGTATACTCGATTTTTGGGCCATAGAATGCACCTTCGCCCGGTGATATTTCATACTGACAACCAGAACGTCTCAACGATTCAAGCAAGGCCCCCTCCGCCTTATCCCATAATTCATCAGCGCCAACACGCTTCTCAGGACGGGTTGCCACTTTGTAAATGATGTTATCAAAACCAAAATCAGCGTACACCTTCTGCAGCAAGGCGGTATAAGCAACGCACTCGTCCAAGATCTGATTTTCGGTGCAAAAAATATGCCCATCGTCTTGCGTGAATCCGCGAACGCGCATCATGCCATGCAAAGATCCAGAAGGCTCATTGCGATGACATTGGCCAAATTCACCATAGCGCAATGGCAAGTCACGATAAGACCGCAAATCGGAGCGAAAAATTTGTATGTGCCCCGGGCAATTCATCGGCTTTAACGCATAAGAGCGATTTTCCGACTCCGTGGTAAACATATTTTCTTTATAGTTTTCCCAGTGCCCGGATTTTTCCCAGAGGCTGCGATCAAGGATCTGAGGCGCCTTTACCTCCTGATAGCCATTATCCTGATAGACGCGGCGCATATACTGCTCAACCTGCTGCCAGACAGTCCAACCCTTCGGGTGCCAGAAAATCAGGCCCGGCGCCTCATCCTGAAAATGGAACAGGTCCAGCGCACGCCCCAGTTTACGGTGGTCGCGCTTTTCTGCTTCTTCAAGCATATGAAGATAGGCTTCCTGCTCTTCCTTCTTTGCCCAAGCGGTGCCATAAACACGCTGGAGCATTTCGTTCTTGGAGTCGCCACGCCAATACGCACCGGCCAGCTTCATTAGCTTGAATACTTTCAGCTTCCCGGTAGAAGGCACGTGCGGACCGCGACACAGGTCGGTAAATTTGCCTTCGGTATAGAGCGACACGTCTTCGCCCTGCGGGATCGATTCGATGAGTTCGGCCTTGTAAGCTTCGCCGATGGATTTGAAGTACGCTACGGCTTCATCGCGCGGCAAGACCTTGCGGGTAACCGGCTCATCCTTCTTGGCGAGCTCTGCCATTTTCTTTTCAATCGACTGCAGATCTTCGGGCGTAAAAGGACGCTTATACGAAAAATCATAGTAAAAGCCATTGTCGATTACCGGCCCGATGGTCACTTGGGCGTCTGGAAATAATTCCTTGACCGCATAGGCCAGCAAGTGCGCAGTCGAATGGCGGATCACATCCAAACCGTCCGCATCTTTGTCGGTCACAATCGCGAGGTCCGCATCGCGCTCGATCAAATACGATGTATCGACCAGCTTGCCGTCTACCTTGCCGGCCAAAGCTGCCTTGGCCAGACCAGCACCGATGCTGGCAGCGACTTGAGCGACCGTTACCGGCGCATCGAATTGGCGTTGAGAACCGTCTGGAAGTCGAACTGAAACCATTTTGCGCTCCATGTCAGTGCAAGTACTGACGACAGATGAAAAACTGTGGACGAAAAAAAACGCGGACTAGCCGCGCTTTTTCACTGCAACGACGAAAAAGATCCCGACTAGCGTCGCTCACAAACCATTTTAGTGGTAGTTCGCGGTGTCATAACCGGATTGCCTTTCTCGCTCTTACAAATGTACTGCTTATTCGTTGGTAGGCTCGATTGGACTCGAACCAACGACCCCTACCATGTCAAGGTAGTGCTCTAACCAGCTGAGCTACGAGCCTAAAGAAGCGAAATTATAGCGGCAATTTTTCATTTTAGCTAGTACCTTTGCCTGACCATGCGCAATGCCCACTGCAGCAGCCTGAAACGCCGGATAGCGGGGACGGCGGGCAGGCGCCCGGCAAAAAACTTTTCCTGCACTTCGATCTATTGCAAAATGCCGGCAACCCGGCACGCAACTCGCTTCCTTCACTTTCCGATAACGCCATGTCTGTTGAACCTCGTCCAGCACTATCCACGCATCTGCATGCCCACCGAACCGGAGATGCGCTGCACCGGCATTTCACCGAACAGCGAAATTACAAGGTGCTTGGCGCATCCTTGTTGCTGACCCTCGGCTTTGCCGTGGTCGAAGTTGTCGCCGGTTTCTGGTCCAACTCACTGGCCCTCATTTCGGACGCAGGCCATATGCTAACCGACGCCACAGCACTAGGGCTCGCTCTGCTGGCGCAGACGATCGCAAAACGCCCGCCATCGGCAAAGCATTCCTTCGGATTTGGTCGAGCCGAGGCGCTGGCCGCTTTCATTAATGGATTGGCGATGCTTGTTCTGGTGGCCTGGATTGCCATCGAGGCACTAAAGCGCTTCTCGCAGCCAGAGGCCGTAAAAGGAGAAGCTGTTTTTACGGTTGCGACAATCGGTTTATTAGTCAATCTGATTGTTGCCTGGGTACTTTCGCACGACAAGCAGAGCGTTAACACCAGAGCAGCTCTGGTCCATGTGCTAGGTGATCTGCTGGGTTCTGTTGCAGCCTTGGTCGCAGGCGTCGTCATTTATTTCACTGGCTGGCTGCCGATCGATCCGTTGCTGTCGCTGGTGGTATCAGCGTTGATACTGAAGTCCACAGCAGGCGTGCTACGCGATTCCTATCACTTCCTGATGGAAGGCGTCCCGCACCATATCGATTATCTGCAAATTGGCAACGACCTCGCGAGCATCCAAGGCGTGCTGTCTGTTCACGACTTGCACGTATGGGAGATGTCCCCCGGACAATCGGCATTAATTGGGCATCTGGAAATTTGCAATATGCAGGCATGGCCTGACATACTGCATGCGATCAAAACAATGCTACTGACAAAACACGGCATTGATCACATTACCCTGCAGGCGGAATTGCCGGCAATGGAGGATGTGAATTAGGTCTGTTTCAGGCTGGCCGGATTGCCGCTACTCGGCATCCCATTCTGGTTTTGCATATCCGGTAATTTTTTTTATTCTGAAGTCGTGTTGCAGAACAATTTTCGTCGAGCCGATCAAGCTGCTCAATCCCAGTACCAACTGGGTCAGCAGATGTCCGGGTAAGCGCCATATCTGCGATTTTGCGGCAGTTGCATGAGTGGCGGCAGCAATGACCGGCACAACCCATTCGGCTTCGGGAGTCACATCAAGCAAGATATCGCCGTCCGGAGTGGTATGCAGGAAAATTTCGCCTCCATACGCAAGACAAAAGCAGATTCCGGAACCTGACAGATTTTTCCCTTCCGTCAATCGTTGAAGTTCACGATTGTAGTTATCGATCCACGCTTCAACGTCATACGTCGCGTTCAAGACAATCCAGGGACGCTCATTCAGTTCTTGCATCTTTTATCCAACCGTTTCTCATAATGACCTGCGATGGTCAACTGGTTCGATCTTCTCCGGGAACAAACGTTGCCATAACCAGCCGTTGGATTTTTCCCTGCCGGTCAGCACATATTGCAACGCATTGGCGTTGCGCAACGTTAGGTCGAGCGCGGAGCGAACGTTATGCTCGCCGGCAATCAGAAGGAAATCGCCCGCCTTCAACATAAAATCATTTTCCGGTAGCAGGAACGACTTGCCGTCGCGTTCAATCATCAAGACGGCAGCCCGGAAAGAGACATCCCGATTGGCATTATCCTGTATTAGTTGGCCGACGCTAAGAGCTTGCTTCTCCACCAGCGCCCTGTAGACCGCGGGTGCAGTGCTGCTGTCAATACGGATATCCCAGATTTCCGGCATCAGGCCTTCGCAAAGAGATTCCAGACGACCGGCAAGTTGTTTGCTCCAGCTTTCATCCGCCTGGCGCACAGCAGCAAGGAAGCGTGCCAGCAGCGGTGTCGCGAGAATTGCAATGCTTTCCTGAGCAACGATACGGGTCGGAACCATGCTGAAATCTGCATGGAAGGTTTCGAACAACACGCCATTGGCGGCCAGATTCTGGCGTACGACGACAAATGTTTTTGGATTCACTTCTTTTGCCGTCATGGCAATCGAGAGATTATTAAAGTCATCGTCGCTGCCGGCCACGATACCGCTTGCTTCTTCAATACCGGCTTCTATCAGGGTACTGGCTTCCGTTCCCAGGCCGCGTACGATACGGCCATTCTCCGGCCCTTCCGCTTCAGGATCGACGACAGTCATTTCGATGCCGGTCGGCCCAAGGTGGCGGATGATGGCGCGACCAAAACGACCGTAGCCACAAACGATCCAGCGCCCACGCGGTGGCCGATGCGTTTCCGGTAGGGGCGTCCCCGGCAGGCCGGTGAGTATCTCGATCAGACGGAAGCATTCGGGCGACGCCACGGCCAGCGCCAGGTACTCGGCAAAGCGATCAAAGGCGTTGATGATATGGTCGGTGCCGAAAGAAGCCATATTGGCAGCCACCAGCGGACTTCTGGCGCGGGCAAGCACGGGAACATCAGGATTTAACAGGCGTGAGGAAATTGCGACGGCGAGGTTGCATTCTTCATCGCTGGTCATCGCGAGCACGCCACGGCATTTGGGGTGACGCAGACCGGCCATCAGCAGATTTGCTGGCAGGCGGGCATCGGCCGTCAGGGTCGGAATATCCGTTTTGAAGTCTTCCAGATCCAGCTCCTGAACCCGCAACTCATCCTTTTCCACGATGACAAAATCATGGCCGATATGATCCAGCGCACGGCAGATCAATCCGCCGGTTTCACCACAGCCGCAGATCAGATAAAACGGGGTTCGGGTCTGCGCCACGCGGCGCGCGAAACGCGCGGAGACCAGCGTATGCTGAAACGACTTGTCTTGAATCAGGGCCAGCAAGGTCAAAATCGAATAAGTCCAGGCAATGACAGTGAGGTAGATGCACACTGTCACCCACAGTCGCTGTGCATCAGAAAAGGCGTTTGGTATTTCGCCGAAACCGATCGTGGTCGCGGTATAGCTGATGAAATAGAAAGCGTGAAAAAAACTGAGCGGGGGCGCCGATGTACCGTCCGCATTAACGCCGGGTACGAGCGTCAGGCCCAGCACTGCAATCGCGTAGAACACAATGAGCAGGATAAGCGGCGCGCGCATGCGCCGCAGGACCAGGAAAATTATGCTGTTCATCCTAACGCCGCTGCATTACCGTTTCGACGATCAGGATCACGACAGAAATAACGTTGGCAAAAAGCGCTCCACCGGAAAGAGAGACAACGCTGGCCGTCACCTCGGCAGTCATGCCCGTCCCAGTCATGTGCTGGGCAACCGCCCAGATAACCGCTGCCGCTACCAGTTGGATATCCGCCACAAGACTGGTGGACAAGTGCACTGCGCCGATTTGCGTGCGATCGCCAAACTTGAGAACGGTGGCGATCATGCTCACAACAATCGCGGCAAACAACTCATAGACGTTATGCAATTCCGGCCTGTCAATGTCTCCGACGAAAAAGCCAAAATTAAGCGTCGCCGCAAAGACAATAAAAAAACCAAAAATAACTTTTTCCAGATTCATTGCGCTCCCTTTGGCACTCGTTTATTGACGTTGGCGTGCATTATATGGCCGAGCGGAAGAATGTCGAAAACATACTGATGTTTAGTACGCCCCGTGTCAGGAAAATTGAAAACCGCCTGCACGGCTGACTACCACGAACCAACGGCACAAAACAAAGTGTCGGATGCAAGCCGACAATTGACGCACGCCGACTTTTTTCACATCCGAAAAAACTCCGGCCAGATCCGCGCCAGGCGCGCCCTTCCGGGATTAAACAGCTTAATCATGGCTATCGCATACGCTTGGCATGCAACGTGCAGAAGCCCACTAGCAAGCATGGCGACATGCTCAATCCCCTCAACTTATTTAGGAGAATTGCGATGAATACCCTGACGATCACGGACCTGCCCGTTACCGAAGAATTGAATAACGATGCAATGGCCGCTGTGCAAGGCGGCATGATGAAATTACCATTCCAGCGCGCGTCCACGGGAGACCTGCTGACGTCGCCCGACGGGGAACCTGTGTCGGTCTATGTTGACGGTCTTCTGGTCAACTCGGTGACCACCGGCTACGCGCCTCGCTAGGACGTGTTGAAAAAAATAGCCGCCACGTCCACTGACACACTTGCGAAGCGAGCGCCCCCCTGTCCGGCTTGCCGACATCGGCCGAGCCGGACTTGCTTCGGGAATGCTGCGTCCTCCTGTCAGCGCCTTGCAGTAACCCGGATGGTTGTCCCCCGGACGTCGATGTTGTTTATCGTGACGCTGCCAAAGCTTGTTCCGTTTGAGCCGCGCACGCGAATATTATCGAAGCTGATGGTTCCGATGGTGTCCGGGATACGCACCATGAAAGAGCCATTCTTGTCGATGATGACCGTTGGATTGATCGGATTAAAGATGGCATCCTTGAATGTCGTTTCGGCATCCAGCAGACTGCGGACCGGATTCAATACAGTGGCCATATCCCCCAGCACCTCGACGCTGAATCCGCTTGTCGCATACATCGAAAGCCGCTGAAAAAGGCGATCCTCTGCAAGCCCCTGCCCGGACACGGCCCGCAAATCTTCTTCGCTCAAGGCATGCCAAGCACCAAAGCCTTTGGAGGCTGGGGCGAATTTAACAGCTTCTTTTCCCATCCCTGGCTCAAGGGCATAAGAATCTGGCAGCCCCAAGAGGGCGACAGCAAGAATTACTAGTGAGCGGAATGTACATTTTCTGCCCAGAGGATGGGGCACAAAATTCTTAACTCTTGTATTGCCGACGGCAAAAATGGCATCGGCTTGTTCACCACTTTGAGACTGTTTATAGCTTGGTCGTAGCCACTCCATAATTTCTCCATCCATGAAGAAACATGACTGCGCTCTAACGTCGCTACTTGCTCCCTGGTTTTTCGCGGTCTATGCGATCAAAGGCAAAGACGAAAATAACGTTTACTGCCGGACATTCAGGTACGTGTATCCAAACGTCTCTCTTGGAGAGCGAAAATGCAGCATGAAATCCCGTTTTTGCGGAAATACTGCATAGTGTTATGAAAACTCAAATGTACTTGGGAGAATCAAGTAATTTGAGAAAGATGAAATATCGATTAACCCAATTCAGGCACGCGCTGCCAAATTGCATCTCACAATGGTGACATGACGAAAACCAAGATAAGCAGGCTTACTCCTGCTTAGATACAAGCCCATCCATCACGGATTGTGTAGTCGCTGGTGCAATGCCAGAAGGAGTGAATTCCACACCTATTGTGATGAACGGATTGACGTCTCGCTGTTAAGCAAATACTTCCGCACTGTCCAGACTGGCACCAGCCGTATCCTTGACCGCCAATTTAGGTTCTGTTACTAGAGGCCATTGCACGCCAAGTTTGGGATCATTCCACTGCAGGCAGCGTTCATGCTCCGGAAACCAGTAATCAGTTGTTTTGTAGAGAAACTCCGCCGATACGCTGGTTACCAGGAAACCATGTGCGAAACCAGGAGGTATCCACAACTGGCGCTTGTTTTCGGCAGATAGGATGGTGCCAACCCATTTACCAAAGGAAGAAGAACTCTGTCGCAAATCGACGGCAACATCGAAAACCTCCCCTTGCACCACTCTTACCAGCTTGCCTTGCGGATGTTGTATCTGATAATGCAAGCCCCTCAGAACGCCTTGCGTGGAACGGCTATGGTTATCCTGCACGAACTGCACATTAATGCCGGTAGCCTCCATAAAATCGCGCTGATTGAAGCTTTCAAAGAAAAAACCACGGTCATCCCCAAATACCTGAGGCTCAAGAATCAATACTTCAGGTATGGCGGTGGAAGTTACGATATACGACAATTTTTCCTCTTCACTTCAACAGATTGAGCAGGTATTTTCCATAACCTGTCTTGGCTAAGGGCCCTGCTAATTCTTCGACCTTGGCCGTATCAATCCACTTTTGAGTAAACGCGATTTCTTCAGGACAGGCGACCATTAATCCTTGGCGCTTCTGCAATGTAGCAATAAAACTCGCAGCTTCTAGCAAACTGTCATGGGTGCCAGTGTCTAGCCAGGCATAACCGCGTCCCATGATCTCAACGTTTAGTTCGCCGTGCGCCAGATAATGCCGGTTCACGTCGGTAATTTCCAATTCCCCGCGAGCCGAAGGTTTGAGTGCCGCAGCGATGTCGCATACCTGTTCATCATAAAAATAAAGGCCCGTCACCGCGTAGTGACTCTTGGGCTTTGCAGGTTTCTCTTCAATGCTAATGGCGCGCTGATCGAGGTCAAACGCCACTACCCCATAACGCTCCGGATCATGCACATGGTAGGCAAAGACGCTTGCCCCTTGGACGCGGGCATTACAGTTTTGCAGCTGCCGCGCCAGATCATGGCCGTAAAAAATATTATCGCCAAGGACCAAGGCGCTCGGCTTGTTACCCACAAATTCTTTGCCAATAACGAACGCTTGGGCCAAACCGTCTGGCGACGGCTGGACTGCGTACTGAAAACTCATGCCCCATTGACTGCCATCTCCCAACAATTCTGCAAAACGCAGCGTGTCATTCGGTGTCGAAATGATCATTACTTCCCGGATCCCCGCCAACATCAGCGTGCTGAGCGGGTAATAAATCATCGGCTTGTCATACACCGGCATCAATTGCTTGGAAACTGCATGCGTTGCTGGATACAGGCGAGTGCCGGAACCGCCTGCGAGGATGATGCCTTTACGTGAATTCATCATGTGCTTACAAGTTGCAAATTCATAGAATTTCTGCCAGCAGCCGGTTGACTCCCTGCTTCCAATGGGGCAGGGACAAACCAAACGTGGCTCGTAACTTTTCAGTGTTCAGGCGGGAATTGAGTGGCCGCCTTGCAGGCCTCGGAAAAGCACTGCTGGCTACGGGCGCAATCTCGGAAGCTTTCCATTGCATATTGGGCCGCATCTGGCGCGCGGTCTCGAGAAGATGACTGGCATAGCCATGCCAGCTTGTTTCGCCGCTTGCTGCCAAGTGATAAATACCGGCCAAAGACTGCGCATCGGGCTGCCTCGTCACCTGACGCACAGCGTGAGCGGTCACGTCGGCGATCAGTTCCGCGCCTGTCGGAGCGCCTATCTGATCGTTGATCACCGAAAGATCCTGACGTTCCTGTGCCAGACGCAACATTGTCTTGGCAAAGTTGTCGCCTCGAGCTGCATAGACCCAACTGGTACGGAAGATCAAATGCTGTGGACACGATTTTGCGACGGCCTGCTCACCTTCCAGCTTGGTTTGACCGTATGTGCTTAGCGGAGATGTGGGGTCGTCCTCTCGCCAGAAGCTGGTGCCACTGCCGTCAAATACGTAATCGGTAGAATATTGCACGACCCATGCGCCAATTTGACTAGCGGCCTGCGCCAAAGCTGCCGGCCCCACAGCATTGATCTGCCGGGCCATTTCTGGTTCGCTTTCTGCCCTATCCACAGCTGTGTATGCTGCGGCATTCACAATTACTTGCGGCCGCCATTTCCGTACCGTTTCCGCAAGCCCTGCAGGGTCGCCAAGATCGCCGCAAAACTGGTCGCTATAACGATCCACTGCCAATACATCACCGAGGGGTGCCAGGCTACGCTGCAATTCCCAACCTACCTGACCATTCTTCCCTAGTAACAGAATCTTCATGTACACATTCCTGTGTCGTACTGCTTTCTGCCTATTCGTACGTCCGCCTGTTGGTAGCGGCCATATCGGCTCTCTGCTGGCGATCGAATAATCACTTCGGTTACCCCATTTTATGAGAATCCCACTTTGTCGCTGCAACTTCTCGAAGGCGCACACGCTGAAGCTAAAGACAAACCCATGCCCAGCATTTTAACGCTCCAATTGTTTCTTTTTGGAAAAGAGCGGTAGATATCCCACAAAACAAAAAAGGACTTGGGCACGTTGCACAAGTCCTTAACATTAGGGAATTTGGTGGACAGTACTGGGATTGAACCAGTGACCCCCGCCGTGTGAAGGCGGTGCTCTACCCCTGAGCTAACTGTCCGAAGAGGTCGGCATTATGGCACAAATGCTGCGGCTGATCAATTTGCCGGCGCGGCCGGTTCAGCGCGCCATACACAAGTGCCTTTCACTTCCTTGTCGAGCCGGTCGAGCAGTGCCTCGTGTTCGGTTAATTCTGCTTCGCATGCCTGCAGCACCATGATTTCTCCGACGGGCAGGACCTCTATCACTTCACTGCCACCGGTATTAGTTTCGGCAACGTTCAGGTCAATGGTGAGGCTGTTCTGGCCGCGTGTCATCGCCAGGTAAACTTCGGCCAGCAACTCGGCATCCAGAAGCGCTCCGTGCAATGCCCGGTGCGAGTTCGATATTCCGTAGCGATCGCAGAGGGCATCGAGGGAATTACGTTTCCCGGGATGCATCTCTTTCGCCTGCACCAGTGTGTCGGTGATTGCCTCAACATGTTCTACGAAGCGCGGCAGTCCAAGACGATCGAACTCGGCATCCAGGAATGCAAGATCAAATGGGGCGTTGTGAATGATGATTTCCGCGCCGCGCACGTAGTCACGCAGCTCATCGGCGATTTCTGCGAATTTCGGCTTGTCACGAAGGAATTCAGTGGTCAGCCCGTGCACGGCAAGCGCGCCCTCTTCCGAGTCGCGCTCGGGGTTGATATAGCTATGGAAGTTGTTTCCAGTTAGCTGTCGATTCACGATTTCGACGCAGCCGACTTCGATGATACGGTCACCAGAGCGTGGGTTCAGGCCTGTAGTTTCGGTATCGAGAACAATTTGTCGCATGTTTATTTGGCAGTTGCAGAAGAATGTGTAACAGATGCATGTCCGGCTTCCGCCAACCCATGCACCCTTTTACGCGCAAGGAAAGTGTAGAAAGTCGGCACCACGAACAGCGTGAGCGCAGTGCCGAGCGTCATGCCGCCGACGATAACCCAGCCAATCTGGATACGCGATTCAGCGCCCGCACCAGTTGCCAGCGCAAGTGGTATTGCACCCAGCACCATCGCACCGGTCGTCATCAGGATAGGACGCAGGCGCAGCACCGCGGCTTCGATTACCGCCTCGTGCATTGGCTTGCCCTGCTCGCGCAACTGGTTGGTGAACTCGACAATTAGAATGCCATGCTTGGTAATCAGGCCGACCAGCGTAATCAGCCCGATCTGGCTGTAGACATTCAGTGTGCCGCCACTGAGTTTCAGTGCGCCCAATGCGCCGGCCATCGACAGCGGCACCGTCAGCATGATGATGAAAGGATCGACGAAGCTTTCGAACTGCGCCGCCAGCACGAGATAAATGAAGGCCAGCGCCAGCACAAAGGTCAGCAGCAGGCTGCCGCTGGATGCGCGGTATTCGCGCGAGGAGCCGGACAGGTCGGTTGCATAACCGGGCTTAATGATGCTCTTGGCGGTTGCTTCCATGAAGTCAATCGCCTCGCCTTGCGTATACCCATTGGCGAGGTTGGCAGAGATTACCACCGCGCGGCGCTGGCCGAAATGGTTCAGCTCGCGCGGCGCAACGGACTCCTGCACTTTCATCAAGCTCGATAACGGGAGCATATGGTCTTCGCCGCCATTCTTGCCGGTGCCGCGCATGAAGATATTGTTGATGTCGTCCGGTGCGTTGCGCTCATTCGTTTCGATCTGCACCACTACATCGTATTGATCGCTGCCTCGCTTGAAGCGCGTCACGTTGCGCCCGCCCAGCATGGTTTCCAGCGTACGGCCGACAGCTTCAATCTGCACGCCTGCATCCGCAGCCTTGTCGCGATCGACTTCGACATTCACCTGGGGTTTATTCAAGCGCAAATCGGTGTCGATGTTGGTGAGGCCAGGATTCTTGCTGGCTTCATCGACAATCTGCTCCGTGACCTTCTGTAGATCGGCGTAGGATGCGTTGGTCATGACCACCAGGCTGACGGGACGCTCGCGGATCGACTGGCCGAGCGAAGGCGGTGCATTCGGGAACGCGAGCACGCCAGGCACTTCCGCCATTTTCGGCCGCATTTCAGCAATCATGTCCATGGTGCTGCGCTTACGCTCCGACCAATCGACGGTGCGGAAAAAGGCGACAGCGCGCTCCACCGTCGGATTGCCGGCAAATATGAATATCCGGTCGATTTCTTTCGTTTCCTGTGCAATCTGCTCCAGGCGCCGCGCATATTTTTCCGTATATTCAAGCGACGCGCCGTCCGGGCCGGTGATTGAGGTGAAAATCGTGCCGCGATCTTCGATGGGCGCCAGTTCCTTCTTCATGCTGGCACCCAGCCATACCAGCGCACCGATCACCACCATGTAGACAAGGATCACCAGCCAGCGCGCAGACAACGTGCGTGCAAGCAGGCCCCTGTAAGCCAGGGTCAGTGCATTCAGCCCGTTCTCGATCGCCCGGTACACCGCTCCATGTTTTTGCTGAGGCTTGAGAAGAACCGAACACATCATCGGCGACAAAGTCAGCGCGACAAAACCAGAGACCAGCACTGCACCCGCAAGCGTCAGTGCGAATTCGATGAACAAGCGCCCAGTGCGGCCCGGCGTGAACGCGACGGGCGCATACACCGCCGCCAGCGTCAGCGTCATCGCAACCACCGCAAAACCAATTTCCTTCGCTCCTTTAAGTGCAGCCGCGAACGGCTCCATGCCCTCTTCGATATGCCGGTAAATATTCTCCAGCACCACGATGGCGTCATCCACCACCAGGCCGATTGCCAGCACCAGCGCCAGCAAGGTCAGCGTATTGATCGTGAATCCTGCGAGCGACATCAAGGCAAACGCGCCGATCAGCGAAACCGGAATCGTCACCAAAGGAATAATGGATGCGCGGAAGGAGCGCAGGAACACGAAGATAACCAGCGCTACCAATACCACCGCCTCACCGATCGTGCTGTATACCGACTTAATCGAACGGTCGATGAACAGTGTGTTATCAACCGAGATGTCGATCTGTACGCCTTGCGCGCTCAGTTCCTCGTTCAGTTTCGGCAATTCCGCTTTCACATAGCCGGCCAATTCTAGAGGATTGGCGGTGGCCTGGCGGATCACCCCGAGTGACACCGCACTCTTGCCGTTGAACCGCACGGATGACCGTTCCGCTGCCGGCCCGATCTCGACCCGGGCGACATCCTTCAGCCGCACCGCGTACCCATTCACTGTACGCACGATGATGTCTTCAAACTGGCGCGGCGTGGTGAGATCGGTTTGCGAAACAACCGAGAATTCCCGCTGCTGCGACTCGATACGCCCCGCCGGCACTTCGACGTTCTGCAGTCGCAGCGCGTCTTCCACATCGGCAGGTGTCAAGCGATAGGAAGCCAGCTTGTCGCGGTTAAGCCAGATACGCATCGCATATTTGCGCTCACCGCCGATGCGCACATCGGCGGCGCCCGGCAGGAGCTGCAGGCGCGGCTTGACGATACGGTTGGCAATGTCGGTCAGGTCCAGTTGCGACGTGTTGTCGCTGGAAAAGGACAGCCAGATGATCGGATTGGCGTCGGCTTCGACCTTGGCGATCACCGGCTCATCGATCGTCTGCGGCAGCTTGGCGCGCACCCGCGATACCCGGTCGCGGACATCGTTGGCGCCGGAATCCGGCTCCTTGTCGAGCCTGAATCGCACCGTGATCTGGCTTTGCTCCGCACGTGAAATCGACGTCAGCACATCGATGCCGTCGATGCCGGCAATCGAATCTTCCATCGGCTTGGTGACCTGCGATTCCACGATCTCCGCACTGGCACCCGGATAGTTGGTCTGCACGGTGACCACCGGTTCGTCGATCTTCGGATATTCGCGTACCGCCAGCCGGTTGTACGATACCAAGCCGATCAGCACGATGATCAGCGACATCACCGTCGCGAACACCGGACGGCGAATGCAGACATCGGATAAAACCATGATGTACTCCGCTTAACTCTTGGCTGCGGCAGTATTGGCCGCTTGCGCGCCCTGCTTACTGCCCTGTGCAATGCGTACCGGCGTGCCGTCTTTCGACAGGCGGATCTGGCCAGCAGTGACGACAACATCATTCAATGCCAGCCCTTGCGTGATCTCGACCTTGGCGGCACGGCGCAAGCCGGTTTTCACTTCGGTCCTGACAGCATTGCCGTTGACCACTTTCCATACCGTGGTTTTGCCGCCTTGCGGCACGATAGCCTCTTCAGGCACGACCAGGGCGTTATCGCGCTCGGCCAGTATCAATTTGACGCGGGCGAACATACCCGGTTTCAGCCTGCACTCCGGATTCTCGATCCGGCCGCGTAGTAGTGCCGAGCGCCCGGCACTGTCGACTTGCGGATCGACCGCATCCACCTTGGCGCGGAATGGTTTGCCCGGCAAGGCATCGACGGTCACTTCAAGTGCCTGCCCCTTGTGGATGACATCGGAATATTTTTCCGGCACGCGGAAATCGACTTTGACGCTTGAAATATCTTCCAGATTGATCAAGTCAGTGCCGTCTTTCACGTAGTCGCCAATACTGACATTGCGGATGCCGACGACACCGGAGAATGGTGCCCTGATTTCCAGCTTGGACAGGCGCGCCTGCGCCAATGCGAGTTTCGCTTCCAGGACTTGCACATTGGCCAGCGATTCGTCGCGGGCACGATCGGACATGAATTTTTGCCGCGCGAGATCGGCGGTACGTTCGTAATTGGCCCGGGCAATGCCAAGCTCGGCCTTCGCCTGCTGCACTTCGGCTTGATTGACGGTAGCATCGAAAGCAATCAGCAACTGCCCCTTTTTCACTTGCTGGCCATCGGAAAAATTGAGCCTCACAATGCGTCCGGAAATTTCCGGCCGGACCACGACCGACTCATTTGAGCGGATGCTGCCGACCGCATTGATGTCATCAACCAGCCTGGCGCTCGAAACTCTGGCAACGTCAACAGCAACTGGATTGCCGGCATCGGCTGCCGGCTTTGCAGTGGTTGCCGACACGGATGGCGCGGTTTGCTCGGAAGGCGCTTGCGGCTGGCGCTGTAAATAATAAGCAGCGGCTCCAAGCGTAACGATACCGACGGCTGCGATACCGGAATACAAAAATCGCCGTGCTGTCATTGGCTCAATCGATAGTAGTTTGATAATTGGCAAACAAGCTTATTGCCAACGAGCGAATGTAGCACAACCCTTGTCTCAAGACACGGATGCGACACCGAGATTTGCCAAGGCATCCGCCCGCTCATTTCCATCATGACCGGCGTGCCCTTTTACCCAGCGCCACTGGATCTGATGCTTCGCCTGGGCGGCATCGAGCGCCTGCCACAGATCGACATTCTTGACGGGTTCCTTCGCGGCGGTCTTCCAGCCGCGCGCTTTCCAGCCATGGATCCATTCGCTGATACCTTTTTGCACATACTGGCTATCGGTATGGAGCACAATTTCGCACGGACGCTTGAGTGCGCTCAAAGCCTCGATAACCGCCTTCAATTCCATGCGGTTATTGGTTGTATTGGGTTCTCCACCGAACAATTCCCTCCGGTGTTCGCCTGCAATCAGTAATGCGCCCCACCCGCCGCGGCCAGGATTTCCCTTGCATGCCCCGTCGGTGAATATTTCAACTTTGTCCATCTATTGTTTCTTTTCCCTGTGGATTTTATTAGTGACGGCGACGCCCTGTCGTGCCGGCACCGGATTCTTTACCCATGCCGGCCCGATCAGCCGCATGCCACGGATACGCTTGATCGCCTGCACTATATAAATAGCCCCGAGATAAGGCCACCAGCGGTCACCCGCCTTTTCCATGAAAGAGAACCGGCTCAACCATTTCTCTGTTCTGCATGGCGGCGCATAACAGCCAAAGTGCCCACGGTCGACTTCCATGTTGAGCAGCTTCAGCCAGTCCTTCAGGCGCGGCAGGCTGATGAATTCGCCATTTTGCGGCAGGAAATGCGCGCCGCTCAGGCGCCCGGCCACCTGTCGCAAGCCCCACAGGCTGGCGGGATTGAATCCGCAAATAATCAGTTGTCCTTCCGGAATCAGCACCCGCTCTACTTCGCGCAAGATCTGGTGTGGTTCTTCGGCAAACTCCAATATGTGCGGCAACACCACCAGGTCGAGACTTTGTGAAGCAAAGGGCAACTCCGCAAAATCGTGCACGACGACAATCGGCGTGTGTGCCCCGTCATTGGTCGACGCAGGCAAACAGGTATCGGTCAACCATTTGTTTGGCATCCGGTTGGCTTGCAAGGTATTCAGTTCAGGCAAGCCGATCTGCATCGCATTGAAGCCGAAAATATCGGCCGTCAGCATGCTCAATTGCGCTTCCTGCCAAGCCCGCACATAGCTCCCAGTCGGTGAATCGAGCCAGGGGCCGAGCGCTATAATGGATTTTTCGGCTGACGGATGCATCATATGTTGAATGTATTGACTATTCCGGCGTTCCAGGACAACTACCTGTGGCTGATTCACGATGGCGTGCATGCCACAGTCGTCGATCCCGGTGACGCGGCGCCGGTCTTGGCGGCCTTGACTGAACACCGCCTAAGCCTTTCCTCTATTCTACTGACTCATCACCATGCTGACCACGTCGGCGGCGTACCCGGCTTACTGCAGCGCTTCAATGTACCGGTCTTCGGCCCGCGTCAGGAAAACATTCCTCATACCACACACCCACTAGGTGAAGGCGATACCGTCATCCTGCCTGAATTGGGATTGAAACTTGAGGTATTCGATGTCCCGGGGCATACACGCGGACATATTGCCTACTTTTCTCCGGAGCAATTATGGCTGTTTTGCGGGGACACCTTGTTTGCCGGTGGATGTGGAAGGCTGTTTGAAGGCACGCCTGAACAAATGGTTGCGTCGTTGACAAAACTTCAAGCACTTCCTGACGCAACTCAAATCTTCTGCGCGCATGAATACACAATAGCGAACCTGCGCTTCGCTCTCGAAGTCGAACCGAACAATAGCGAATTGACAACTCGCTTGCCGTTGGAGCAAGCCAAGCGTGCTCAAGGACGGCCTACCGTTCCCTCGACTATCGGACTGGAAAAAGCCACCAATCCATTCCTGCGATTCCGTGAAACCGGAATCATAGACCGACTCATAGCAACAGGACACGTTTCCAGCAGGGAACCTATTGCCGTTTTTACTGCCTTAAGGCAATGGAAAAATTCCTACCGTTAAGGCGTGGCAATGAGTTGCCGGATTATTATTCTTTGTAATTATTCTTGACGTAGGTAAACACCATTACTACACTCCGTTGATCCAAACGGGCGCTGACGAGCCCCCATACTAATAGCAAGCGAGGACCCATGCATCCGCTGCAAATAAGAAATTTATCATTCACAGCGCTTCTTCTCCTTACCGCCCCGCTCGCCACACACGCAGCAGATCTTTCCCTTCAGTTCCAGAACTGGTCCCAGGTTTCCGCACTGGCGGCCCCGTATGATCCGAATGACCCGCTCGCCCAAGTGCTGGCAATGGAAGAGGTCGATGTCTGGAACCGCATACGCAAGGGCTTCGGCATTCCCGACCTAGATAACCCGCTGGTGGCGAATCACGTCGAGTGGTATGCATCGCGCCCGGACTACATCCAGCGCACCACGACGCGTGCCTCACGCTATCTGTTCCATGTAGTGCAGGAACTGGAAAAGCGCAACATGCCGACTGAACTGGCGCTGTTGCCCTTCATCGAATCAGCCTTCAACCCGCAGGCGCTTTCCACCGCCAAGGCTGCAGGCATGTGGCAATTCATTCCATCTACCGGACGTGATTACAACCTCACGCAAAGTATCTTCAAGGATGAGCGACGCGATGTCCTTGCCTCGACCGATGCCGCGCTGAGTTATCTGCAAAAACTGTACGGCATGTTCGGAGACTGGCAGCTTGCCCTGGCCGCATACAACTGGGGTGAAGGCTCTGTCCAGCGCGCTATCAACAAGGCGCGAGCTGCTGGCGTGGCAACCGATTTCAACGGGTTGGTGCAGTTCATGCCGGCAGAAACCCGCAATTACGTACCCAAGCTGCAAGCAGTCAAAAATATTATTGCCACGCCGGCCGACTACGGCATTATTTTGCCGAAGGTGGATAACCAACCGTACTTTGTCACCATCGGCAAGACACGCGACATTGACGTGAAGGTCGCCGCCCAACTGGCAGAATTGTCGATTGAAGAGTTCAAGGCGCTCAATCCGCAATTCAACCGGCCCGTTATTCCGGCTGGCGGCGGCACGCAATTACTCTTACCGCAAAGCAACGCCGAGAAATTCAAGACCAACCTGGCAAAATGGGGGCGGGCACTGTCATCATGGACTGCCCACAAAGTAACCAGCACACGCGAGCGTATTGAAACGATCGCGAAGAAGTTTGGCACCACACCGGAAGTCATCCGCGAAGCAAACAACATCCCGCCCAAGATGCTGGTGAAAGCCGGATCGACCATTTTGGTACCGAAGACGGACAATACGCCGGAAAAAGATATTGCACCGGAACTCGTCGATCACGCGACTATCGCCACCGCGCCCGATGTGCCGGATACCCGTCGGATTTATGTGAAGGTAGGCAAGCGGGATACGCTGGCTGCGATCGCAAAGAAGTACAAAGTGAGCGTCGCCCAGATCAAGGATTGGAACGATCTGAAGCAGGAAAAAGTAGCTGCCGGCCAGAGCCTGCAGCTCAATGTGCCGTACAAGGCTGCAACCGGGCAAAGAGGGACGCGACAGGTCGCTCGCGATACTTCATCCAACCGGCGCAAGGCAGCCCCCGCTCCCGCCCGCAAGACCAGGGCCGTTGCGTCCTCAAACAAGCCTGTCAAGAAAAAAGCAGGCTGACAAGCATTTGGAACGGGCATGCAGGTATTTTCCATGCATGCCCGGCATTCCATTTACTGGAGCTCTGAATAGGTTGCCGCTGCGAGCAAGCGCTTGGTATAGGGCTGCGTCGGACTGGACAACACTTCGTCTGCCGTTCCGCTCTCCACTACTTTTCCATCCTTCATCACCATCACCCGATGCGCCATCGCGCGGATAACCGCCAGGTCGTGGCTGATGAAAAGATAGGCCATTCCATATTTGCGCTGCAGTTCCGCAAGCAGTAACAGTACCTGCTGCTGCACCGACACATCGAGAGAGGAAGTCGGCTCATCCAGCAGGATGAGCTCCGGCTTCAGTACCAGAGCACGCGCAATCGCGATGCGCTGGCGCTGGCCGCCGGAAAACTCATGCGGATAGCGGGACATCATATCGGGAGAGAGTCCGACTTCCGCGAGGCCTTCGGCAACTGCTTTGCGCAGGCCGGCCTTGCCTAGCTGGGGCTGGTGAAGCTCAAGCCCCTCACCGACAATCTGTTCGATGGTGCGTCGCGGCGACAATGAGGCAAACGGGTCCTGAAATACCACCTGCATCTTTGCGCGCAAGGGCCTTAATGCGCCGCTCGACATGTCGCTCACCGGCTGACCGGCAAATGAAATCCGCCCATCTACCGTCGCTGCCGAAAGGCGCAGCAAGGCCATGCCGAGCGTCGATTTGCCTGAACCGGATTCGCCGACGATACCCAGTGTTTCATGCGGTTTCAATTGCACATCGACGTTATCGACCGCCACGAACGGCGTCTTGCTGAACCAGCCACGCTTGATCGAAAAGCTGCAACGCAAGCTTTCAGCCGTCAGCAAGGGTTTGACTGCCTCATCCACCGTTTCTACAACCCGTTGTGGATGACTGGCAAGCAGCTTGCGCGTATATGCTTCGCGCGGATTGGAAAACAGCTCCGTCGTGGTAGCTGTCTCGATCAACCGTCCTTTTTCCATCACGCCGACGCGGTCGGCAAAGTGCCGCACCAGCTTCAGATCATGCGTAATCATCAGCACCGCCATGTTTTCTTCGCGCTGCAACTGATTAAGCAATTCCAGGATTTGCACCTGGATCGTCACATCCAGTGCGGTGGTCGGTTCGTCTGCGATCAGCAGCTTCGGCTTGCAGGCCAGCGCCATCGCGATCATCGCACGCTGACGCTGGCCGCCGGATAACTGGTGCGGATAGGAGAGCGCCCTTCGTGCCGGCTCCGGAATCCCGGTTTTATCGAGCAATTGCACCGCACGCTGCGCCGCTTCCTTGGCGTTAATGCCTTCATGCAGCATCAGCACTTCTGCGATCTGGTTGCCTATGGTGAACAGCGGATTGAGCGCCGTCATCGGCTCCTGGAAAATCATTGCGACATCCTTGCCGCGCACCGATCGCAT
>DATFAZ010000078.1:0-26781 GCA_035254105.1 Noviherbaspirillum sp.
GGATGAGTTCGCCATCTGGCAGGAGCTTGCCTCAAAGCGCGCTGTGCCGGAATTGTTCGAGCGCCTGATGCGTAATCATTACGACCCGGCATACCGGCGCTCGATTTTGCGCAATTATCCTGAGATCGATGCGTCGCCAAAAATCATGCTGCAGTCGTTATCGATCGAAAATCTCGCTCCCGTCGCCAAGTCGTTGCGCGCGCAATTTGAGACAAGCTTGCCGGAAGCCGTTTCCCAAACTGGTTAGAATTTTTACGCGGCCCTACTGAAAATGAGACCTATGTCTTGCCCGGGAAAATAGCCCCGTTAGCTAACACCAACAAGACGCCAGCACAAAGAAAAAAGCCCCGGGTCCGCGCCCGGGGCCTGCTACCGGTCTTCACCGGCAGTGAACCACTTCTGAACTCAGGCCGCTGCAGGTTGTTTCTCGGTCATATCGGCCAGCAGTTCAAAGACTTCATCCTTGGACAACACATAACGCTCCAGCAAAGTGTCCTTCAACATCCACATCAGATCCTTGTAGCTCTTCATCGCTTCCAGCGTCTGCGTGTAAAGCTCGTCTGCCTTGGCTTCGACCTGGCGCATTGCCTCGTCATTTGATGACTCGCGCTTGAAGCGGGTGTAGTCCACCTTGGAGCGTGAGTACATCGACAACTGGTTAACCATCAGGTCGAGTTTTGCCGTGATTTTTTGAATGTCGTTCTGGCTGCCGGTGGAGATGCCGCGCGCGCCATAAAACAGCTCTTCCGCTGCTACGCCGCCATAAAGCTGGATCACATCCTGTTCCATTTCTTCCAGAGTCTGCAGCGACACATCCTCGGAGGAAGACAGTACATAACCCAGCGCGCCAACCTTCGATACTGATTCAGTGCTGATCTTCAGCAAACGCGATTTTTCCTTTACCTCATCCCAGGACATGCCTTTGCGCAGGAAAGGATCGATCTGCATGAAGAAGTGGCCCAGCTCGTGCAGTGCGACACGCTCGCGCTTCTTGTCCTGTTCTGCAGTTGTGGCCCGGTCGGTCAGGCCGATCGACGCACGTTCGAAAGCACGGAACAGCACATCAGTCGTGATCAGGATTTTTTCCTGGATCGCGATCATGCTGGCGCGATCAACCACGGTTTCCAGCAATGCCGGGCTCAGATTTGCGGTAATTTCCGCCGCATAGTCTAGGTTGAGATCGGACCAGTTGATGCATTTCGGGTCTTTCCGCTTCAGGAACACCTGGAGCAATTCGCGGCGCTCCGACTTGTTTGGCAGGCGGAAATTGATCTTTACCGCAAAGCGTCGCAGCATCGCCTCATCCATCTGCGTGGAAGCATCGTCGAAGTTCGACGCCACGACCCAGATCACGCCCGTGCCCTTGTCGCTCTTGATGCCATCGAGCAGGCTGAGCAGGGTATTGGCAGTATCGTCATCCCACTTCTTGTCGCTGCGGCCACGCGGCATGAACAGGCTTTGCGCTTCATCGAGGAAGATGATGCAGCGTCCTTGCGCACACGCCTTCTTGTAAATAGCATTAAGCGCCTTGGAACCGCCGCCGACGAACCCGGTTTCCAGGCCTGAACCCGATGCCTGGATCAGCGGGATGTTCAGTTTTTTTGCCAGATATCCGGCAAGCTTGGTCTTGCCGGTACCGGCGGGCCCGGTCAGCATGACATTGAAAGGCTTGTCGATATTATGCGAACGGTATAGGTCGCGGTTAAGGATCATTTCTTCCAAGTGCGCAACTTCCTGCTTGATATCTTCCATTCCCACCAGATCGTCCATGCTGCCTTTCAGGCTTTCCGGCTTGACGACGGATGCGCCCGAACCTACGCCAGGCATGCCTTTTTTGAGGCCAACGAAGAGGAAAAGCAACAGGAGAATGCCGATGACATTGCGACCAAGAAAGCCACCTACGCCGGACAAGACGCCATTCTTGCTTTCCTCGTCCTGGAGTACTGCCTCATTTTTAGCGAGGAAGTCATCCTTTGCGATGGCATACGGAATGGCGTTCTTGAGCAGAACCTCGCGCTCCAGGTTGCTATGCGAAGTGCTGGGCACTTTTACCGCATGAATCCGCGCCTCATCCTTGTACTTGAATACATAGCGCGGGAAGTCCGACATCGGTTGTGCAATCAGCAGATAGTCGAGGTGACTCTTATTTTCTGCCAGCCTGGTGATCTGCGAGATGTCTTGAGACTGCACCACGGGTAGCGCACCGCTGAAGTTCAATGGCTTGAAAACCACTGCACCAACTGTTGCAAATGCAAGTGCCACCAGCAATACGGTAACGACGTATGCATTTTTAAAAGGTTCATAGAGCTTGGAAAATTTCGGCATTCATTCGTCCTATAACACTGCAAAATTGCGCACAGGTACGGTTGTTGTCAAAACTGTACCTGTGCGCAACGTTTCGGGTAAGCAGTAATAGGACAGGGCATAGCTCTAATGGTTGCCTCCAACAAAGCCAAAAATCACTGTTTTTTTCTATTGCTTCGATAGATGAATATAGAAAAAGGCGTTTTGTTGCTCGGCGGCACCTTCACTTATCAAATAGAAAATGGAGGATATGGTCGCCACCATTATTAAAATTGATCGGACGCAATCTGGAGGGAGGTAGTGAATGTTTTAATAAATGGCAATGCTGAACAACACGCAGGGGGAGCGATGGTATCGACGATTATTCTCACGTTGGCGCTATTAACAGCAGGAGCAATTGTTGGGGTCTTTGTTCTTGCCTGGGATGAATTAAAAAAAATAGACAGTATTTCTCAGGAGTCGCCTCATTCCGGTTGACCGGAGCCTGCTTCGTCTTTTACTTCCGTCTTCCTGGATTCGATCAGACGTACAAAGGCTAGTAATTCCTTATCAGTGGCCATGTCGTTCAAGTAGGAAATCTCGCCATCGACAATCATCAGCTTGGCCTGTTGCGCCAGCCTAAGTATTTCTTCGTGTTTCAATTCCGATTTAAGCAATCTCATTCGTATCCTTCCAAAGAAGCAGTCATGCGATAAAAATTTCTAATGGGAAATTAAAAGTTCTCTCGGGAAATTTTTAGAGTTTTTATATGGTTTCCTTTGTTGCTTTCTGTAGAAAGCAAGCCAGATGCCCGGTTTTTCAGCAAAGAATCACCATGCCAAGGTGGTAACATAACTGCCCATGGAAAATTCGTTAACAGCAGCCGGCAGCGGCACTTCTGAATCAATATGAGTACCGCGCCTGATGGTTGTTCCGCTGTTCGGGATGTCGTTCGCGATATCGTGCGTGACATGGCAGATCATTTTGCATTGATCGTATGGGAAGCAGATAGCAACGGACACTGCACCTACCTCAATCCTGCATCCGCAAAGGGACTGAGCGCTCCGGAAGCAATCAATATTTCTGACTGGCACCGCGTTGTTCACCCCGACGACGCTTCGCGTATCGTCGTATCCGTTGCACAAGCCAAACATGAGCGCCGAGAATACCAGTTGGAATACCGGATCTTGCGCAGTGACGGTTCCATCCGCTGGATCATGGAATCCGCAGCCCCCCGGATGACAGACAACGGCACGGTACAGGGATATGTCGGAACGCTGGTCGATGTCTCCGAAAGTCATGAAACGCGGGATAAATACGCGCGCAGGGAACTGGAACATCGTTTACTGACGGAAAACGCGCACGACCTGATATCGCATAGCGACGCAAACAACGTTTATATATACGTCTCGCCGTCCCACAAAGACACGCTCGGTTACGAACCACACGAACTTATCGGCACCCATCTGTATGACTATATTCATCCGGACGACCTTGCGCAGGACGGACGCCGCCCTACGCTGACGAATATTCGTTTCCGCCACAAAAACGGTAATTGGGTATGGCTGGGCGCCAGCACGCGTACTATTCGTGACCCGCAAACCGGTGCGAAGCTTGGCATCGTATCGATTGCGCGCGACATTACCGCGCAACTGGAGGCGCAGAAAGAGCTGGCCCGCAGGGAAGAGCGCTTTCGCGGCCTGACGTCGCTGTCATCAGACTGGTATTGGGAAACCGATACGAATATCCGCCTGACTTTCATCTCCGACGGTCTTTTCAACCGGCTTCGTGTGCAGCCCGAACAATTGCTGGGAACGGCGTTTAGTTCCCATGTCAGGGACCGGGCTGAGCCTGGATTGATCGCTTGCCAGGAAAGCATTGCGGCGCGACGCCCCTTTCGCGACATACTCTATCCGGCCGAACTGAGTATCTATCCGGGCATCGTTCGCTACCTGCGCATCTCCGGCGAACCGTTCAACGAGAATGGCGTATTCAGCGGCTATCGCGGCATTTGCCGTGATGTGACGCAGGAAGTCATGACTGCCCGCGCGCTGGAACGCCTGGCGACGCGTGATGTATTAACCGAGCTGCCAAACCGGACGCTGTTGCAGGCGCGTCTGGAACAACGTCTGAACGGTCAGCGTCTGAACGAACCGCAGGCGATTTTCTTTATCGATCTCGATAATTTCAAGGAAGTGAACGACTCGCTCGGCCATGCAGCTGGAGACGCACTGCTGAAGGAGATCGCAGGGAGATTCACCCGCTGCGTCAGGCCTGACGAAACTGTGGCGCGGATTGGCGGCGACGAATTCGTGATCGTCGCTGCATGCCGCAACGGCGATATTTCTGCGGTACGACTTGCTGAAAAGTTGCGTAAGGCGCTCGAAGCGCCAATTGTGCTTGCAGGGCATGAAGTCAAGGTGGCTGCATCGATCGGCATCAGTCTTTATCCGCAGGACGGAACGACCAGCGAAACGCTGCTGCAAAATGCGGATACGGCCTTGTATCGCGCCAAGGCAGCAGGCGGCAGCGCCTTCCGCTTCTATACAGCCGAAATGAGTGCCGCCTCGCGTTCGCGCATGGTACTGCTGGCAGCGCTGCGACATGCGCTCGCGCGCAACGAATTCGAGGTCTATTTCCAGCCGCGCGCCAGCCTGAAAACGCTTGAGATTACCGGCATGGAAGCTTTGTTACGCTGGACCCATCCGGAGTTGGGTGCGATCTCGCCGGCCGAGTTCATTCCCCTGGCCGAAGAAACCGGATTGATCGACGAGATCACCGACTGGGTGCTGCGGCAGGCAACTGGACAGGTCCAGAAGTGGACTGCCCGCTATGGACGAGCGCTGACCATCTCGGTCAATCTGTCTGCGCGGCAGCTGCGCAACAAAAAAGTGCTGTTCTCGGTTGTGCATGCACTGCGCACCAGCGGATTGTACGCCGGCCAGTTGGAGCTGGAACTGACGGAGACGGCGCTGATGGAAGACACCGATCTGGCCGCAGGCCTGCTCAAGGAACTGAAGGCTCTGGGTTTACGCTTGTCGGTGGATGACTTCGGCACCGGCTATTCTTCGCTTGCCTACTTATGCCGCTTCCCTCTGGACAGCCTGAAGCTGGACCGTTCGTTCCTGATGCAAAAGGAAGAGGACGATGCGCATCCGTGGCGGCTGGCCGAGGCCATCATCAATCTTGCACATACACTGAATCTGTCGGTCGTGGCCGAAGGCGTGGAGAGCGAAGAACATCTGGCCTTTCTGCGCACTACGGTTTGCGATGAAGTGCAGGGCACATGCATCAGCAGTCCGCTCCCGGCGGCAGCACTTGAAAAGCTGCTGCTGAATTCCGCAGATAAGCTCCGTGCTTAGTTCTAGCTGAACTGCCTAGCCGAAAAACCAGTAGCACACGCCAATCGAGGCCAGAACGCCTGCGAAGTCGGCCATGAGCGCGCAACCGACCGCATGGCGTGCACGCTGGATGCCGACCGCCCCGAAGTACACTGCCAGCACGTAAAACGTGGTTTCCGTACTGCCTTGCACTGTCGCGGCAACCAGCGCCGGAAAGCTGTCGACGCCTTGGGTTTGCATCAGTTCGATCAGCATGGCGCGCGCTGCGCTCCCGGAGAATGGTTTGACCAGGGCTGTTGGCAGCGCCTCGACGAAGCGCGTATCCCAGCCGGCAGCATCCACCAGGTAGCGCAATCCGCCCAAGGCCACATCCAGTGCGCCGGATGCGCGTAATACGCCCACCGCGCACAGCATGGCAACCAGATAGGGCAGCAGGTTCTTCGCCACGTCGAAGCCTTCTTTGGCGCCTTCAACGAAGCTCTCATAAACTGCCACCCGTCTCCAGGCACCGAACAGCACGAACAGAAGTACCAGGGAGAACAGGACCAGGTTGCCGAGCAATGAAGACAGCGCGGCGAGGGCGGTGGCAGACAAACTGGCGAGCGTCGCCATGAAACCGCCCAGCAGCAGCCCGAAGCCGCCCAGCCAGGCGAGTACAACCGGATCCCATAGCCTGAGCCGCTGCATCGCGGCTACCGACAGGAAGCCAACGAGCGTCGAGGCGCTGGTGGCGAGTAAAATTGGCAGGAATACCAGCGTCGGATCGGCAGCGCCTTGCTGCATGCGGTACATGAAGATCGATACCGGCAGCAGCGTTAACGACGATGCATTCAGTACCAGAAACAGGATCTGCGCATTGCTGGCAGCAGCAGGATTGGGATTGAGTTCCTGCAGCTCGCGCATTGCCTTCAGGCCGATGGGCGTTGCGGCATTGTCCAGGCCAAGGCCGTTGGCGGTGAAATTCAGGGTAATCAGACCGAGCGCAGGATGGCCGCTCGGCACTTCTGGCATCAGGCGGCGAAACAGAGGCGCCAGCCAGCGTGCCAGCGTCTCGACCAGCCCGGCCTTTTCCGCAATGCGCAAGAAGCCGAGCCAGAGGGTGAGCGTACCGAACAGCAAAATCATTACTTCGACCGAGAGCCGGGCCATCGCAAACAGGCTTTCGACCATCGCGGCAAAAACGCCGGCGTCGTCGCCTATCAGCCAGCGTCCGAACGCGCTAACTGCGGCAACCACGAAAAAGCCCAGCCACAGGCCGTTCAGCATGTTTCATCCTTCATGTTTATAGAGTCAGGCGGTGTAGAAGTTCAATCGGCTTCGCGTACCAGACGCATGCCGACCAAGGTGTAGCGTGTTTCCGGCGCATTCCAGTTGCGGAAAGCGGAGCGTGCGTAGAACGGCCAAGTGTGCCAGGAGCCGCCGCGCCGCACGCGCACCGCGCCGGATGCAGGTCCTTGCGGATCATTGACGGGCGAAGTGGCGTAATAGTTATCGCCGTGCCAGTCGGCGCACCATTCCCACACATTGCCATGCATGTCATACAGCTGCATCGCATTGGGTGCAAAGCTGCCAACCGGGGCGGTAAACGCAAAACCGTCTTTTCCGGCCAGCGCAAAATCCTTCCAGCGCTGCCAGTTCACCTTGGCATCCGCGTCGAAGACATTGGCAACTGCCAGCAAAGATTGCGGATCGTCGCCGCTGTGATAGCGCGTGCGGGTGCCGGCGCGGGCGGCATATTCCCATTCCGCTTCTGTTGGAAGGCGGTATGTTTTTCCTTCCTTTTTGCTGAGCCATTGCGCTAGTGCTACCGCATCGTTCCACGTTACGTTGACGACCGGATGATCCTCGCCCTGTGGGAAGCCGGGATTGCGCCAGGAATACCGGGGATCGCGTCCTTCGAAAGCATCGCCGCGCACCGACTTTGCCGGATCGTAGTCCGGGTTGTAACCATAAGCACCAGTGCCGTCAGCCTCCGATTCAGGCCGGTAGCCGGACTCCTCAAGAAAGCGCCTGAATTGCCCTACAGTGACTTCATGCTGCCCCATGAAGAAAGGGCGGGTGATACGGACCTTGTGTACCGGCGCTTCGTCGCCCAAGTCCAGAAAGCGTTTGCGATCGTATTGCGGATAGGCCTTTGCCAGCGATTCCGCTGTTTCGTCGCTTCCCATCAGGAATTCGCCGGCGGGGATGAGCGCAAATCTCATGCCGAGCGAATTCTCGACAAGCTGCGCGGAAGCCGGCTTTTCAGCACATGCGGGAAATGCCAGCAGTGAGATCAGTAAAAGAATCGTTGCACGCGGCCACATAGCGGGATGAGGGGATATGAGTGAAGGGATTTTTATTGCTTGACCGGAAGTATCTGCGGCTTTCCGGCACTGGTCAACAAGACCTGACCACAGCGAGAAACATCGGGAATCTTTGTCGTCATCATGACCATAATTAGCGCCGGCGACGACTCGCGCCAGGGAATTGAGGCGCTTATGTGGTCCAACCGAGAAGGGCGCGCAAAACACTCTTTCCTTGCGCCGTGAACAGCCAGATGAAGGCGCCGCAGTTAAGCAGGACCGTTATCCAGAAAATAAGCTGGAATTCCTGTTTCTTCGACTTGTGACGAAGCAGTCTTTGTGCCGCTAATGCGCCAGGCCAGCCGCCAACAAGTGCCAGCATATGCAGGGTGCTTTCCTGCGTTCTCCATTGCCCATTTTTTGCTGCAGACTTGTCAAAGGCATAGGCTACGAATGCGACAAGACTGCCGCCGAGGTAGAGGGCCGGCACAACAAACGGCAGTTTTCCCGCAAAGCTTAATAACGCGACAAATACGAGAAAGAAGATTGCCAAACCAAGCGAAACCGCCCCTTGTGGATGTGCGACTGGGGCCGTGCGTTCTCCCACGAAGGCCACGTTGACGGCACAGGGGCGTCCCTTCTCTTTCGCGACCAGTTCATAGGTCACGATTTCATTCACGGCAGGGCGACGCTTTCTGTTCTGGAAGGCCTTTATATGGACAAAAACACGGGTACCACCGGCATTCGGCGTGATGAAGCCGAAACCCTGATCGTCTTTCCAGCTACTTATCTTGCCTTGGTGACGCATAGGGATGATTGCGCTTCTGCACTTAATGAATTGAGCTCTCGATCATACTTCTCCGAGGGCAGTCATGCCGCCTCCTAGGCTCCCTGAATCACGGGCAGCGATGCAACAAAAGACGGCTTTCCTTTATAAATTCATTTAAAATCAATATGTTATGAACTACATATCCTGGATTTCATGTGGCTAATATTGGACAACGTTCTTAAAGATGGCCGTGGAAAAATGTTTCTTTTTAGAATGTTTACTCTACAACTCCCGGAAATGAGAAGCCTATACTTGCCCCAAATATTTCCACAAAGAAATATTAATAACAACAACCACTCCGGGGACAGCAAGGCGACGCCACCAGCATCGGTCTTGTTATTTCGACGGTAAAAACCGACAAGGCAAGTACTGATGGAAGCGCTAATAAGCACAGTGTTGGCAATCAGGAAGGTTCTTCCGCTGAACCTGAGTAAGGAGATGGGGCACGCCTGTTTCCGTCTCGCCGCCATTCTCGGTTATTTCATTTACCTTGCTCTAGCCTATTTCACCGGGCACATCAGCAGCATCAGAAACGCAGTAATCGGTCTCAGCGCGTTTTTCATATTTGCCGTCATCTGGATAGGCGTGGTCGGACTGTCCTTATCCACTTTCAGAACACGTCGTCTGATTTCTATAGTTCTCGACCCGATAAGCTTTTCTTTTGCCGTATTTTATGCCGGAGAGTTGATGGCGCCGGTAATGTGGGCACCGGCCCTGATGGTGATCGGCAATGGTCTGCGCAATGGCCCCAAGTTTGCAAGATTGTCCGGGTTCACGGCCGTAGTTTTTACTTCAGCTGCGCTTTGGTTTTCGCCCCACTGGAATACCAATCCCCTTGTGTATGAAGGGATGGTCGCCGCAATTCTTATCCTGCCGTGGTTCACGTTATCGCTGGCCGCCCATGTTGCACGCGCCAACCGTGAGATGCAGGTGCGCGCGGCGATCTTCGAATCGGCGTCCCGAACCGATTCGCTGACGGAACTGCTGAACCGGACAGGATTTTTTCAGGTGCTCCAGAAGGCACTTGACGACACGCGAGAGAAATCTTCGCGCAGTGCCGTGATGCTGGTGGACCTGGATGGATTCAAGGCAGTCAACGATGCCTGCGGCCACAGCGCCGGCGACCGGACACTCAAGGAAGTTGCCGCCTGCCTGCGTGGCTGTTTTCGCAGCGGCGACAAGGTGGCGCGCATTGGCGGTGACGAATTCGGCATCGTCCTATTCGAAGTTCCGAATCATGAAGCGGTTGAACGGCTTGCGCAGAAGGCCATCGATGCAATCTCGGAAATCCAGGTTCCTTGCCGCCCGGACTTGCGCCTGGGTGCGTCCATCGGCATTTGTTGCCTGACGCCGGAAGGCTGCTGCGATGATGGCGGCGCCGTCATGGATACTGCCGACAAACTGATGTACCAGGCCAAGCGCGGCGGCAAAAATCAGTTCCGCATCGCCAGCGCCTATTCGGTATGCCAGCTGGACATACCCGACCTTCAGTAATTTTTTCAACTGCCCGGTAGATTCTTCTGCCCTTGCTTCCTTCAGCAATGCATTGCCGTAGGTAGTGCGCCCGTACACATTCCCTGATTAAAGCGGCTCCGGCATATCACCAGGTTCCGCAGTGCCGGGATCGGGGTATTCCGGCGGCGACGGGTCCGGAATAATCTCCGGTCCTTGCGGGCCGAAGGGGCTTCCGGGATCGGGTGGCGGTTCCGGAATTTCCGGTTCAGGCCGATAGGCCGGTTCGATTTCCGGTTGCGGCATCGGTGTCACCGGCACTTCCGGCGGTGAGCGCACAGGGTCTGGACCCGGTCGGTGGCTGGATGTCATTTCATATCCGAAAAATATTGCTGCATCAGATCAGGTTTGGGCGAGCAGGCAATGAAAGCAAAGCATCATTCGCGCCCGTCGCAGCCGCGCAAATACTTTGCCGGGGCATGAAATATGCACGCTTCTTTCTGTCTGACCTGTTATGAAGGAGAACACCATGCCAGCCGGTGCCAGCCCAAGGCGCGAAGCCGAATTTAAAAAACTCGAGCATCGTTTCAAGCAGGAGGGGCGTTACAAGGAGCGGGAAGATGAAGTGGCGGCCCGCGTTGTTAACAAACAGCGCTCCGAGTACGGAGAGACCATCGAGGAAAAACAGAAAGATAAGCAGGGCAGGTCGCCCGATCGTGGCTTGCCCATCAGGGATTATCAGACCCTGACCATTGCCGAGGTAAAGAGTCACCTGGACGGAATGTCGAAAAAGGATATCGAAAAAATCCGCTCGCATGAGGCCGCACATAAGAACAGGAAGGGCTTGCTTGCCGTGCTGGATGCACATCTGAAGTAACGAAGCGTGATGGTTCCGTTCGCTCCGCACGGTGCAATGGCGGCAGTCATGCTCCTGGTGTCTGCCGCGATTGCTGCGCAGCCAGCCGAACCGAGGGAGCCGGTAAGTTCGGGCGCCATCATCATGCCGCCAATAACTGATCCAAAAGCAGTGAAGCCGACGCCAGAAAAGGTTGATCCTGAAAGTGTTGTCCCGCCCGCCGGTAAGAAGCCGCTGCAGAAGCTACCACCAGAAAAGATCCACCCGAAAAGGGAATCGAAGGATGATGACTGCAAGGGTCGCAAGGAATTGTGCAGCCAAAGCAGCCCGAGGTAATTGCGAGGAGAACGCTCATGAAGGAATTCGATGTCGCCATCATCGGTGCTGGCCAAGCTGCCACGCCACTTGCGAAGTCGCTCGCAAAAGCCGGCCGTCGGGTTGCGCTGATCGAGCGCAAGCATTTGGGTGGGTCCTGCGTCAATTTTGGCTGCACACCGACCAAAGCAGCGTTGGCATCCGCACGCATCGCGCATCTCGCGCGCCGCGCCGGCGATTTTGGCGTTGCCATATCCGAGGTGTCACCAGATATGGGAGCGGTGCTGGCGCGCGCGAAGATGATTGCCGAGAATTCCCGCGAGAGTTTGGAAAAAAGCCTTTCAGGGCAAGATAACCCTCTGCTGATTCGCGGCCATGCACGCTTCGTTGGACGCGAAGGGAAAGACGGAGAGCGTTTCCGGTTGAGCGTCGGCGGCGAAGAGATCCTTGCGAGCCACGTTGTGCTCGACACCGGGACGCGCAGTGCGGTGCCGGATCTCGACGGCTTGAAGGATATCGATTATCTCGATGCAGAGAACTGGCTGGATCATCCTGTATTGCCGAAACACCTTGCGATGGTAGGCGGCGGCTACATCGGACTGGAGATGGCCCAGTTTTACCGGCGCATGGGAGCGCAGGTAACAGTAATCGAAAACAGCGGACAGGTCGCGGGACAGGAGGATCAGGACGTCGCCGCAGCAATACAGCGCATGCTGGAGGCCGAAGGTATTGGATTCCGGCTGAACGCCAAGGCAAAGCGCTTCCGAAAGGGACCGGACGGCATCCTGTTGTCGATCGATTGTGGCGGCAAACCAGAGGAACTTGCCGCCTCACACGTCTTCATGGCGGTCGGCCGAAAGCCGAACACTGACGATCTCGGCCTGGAAAACATTGGCCTGCATCCGACGGCTCGCGGCGCCCTTGAAGTCGACCGGCGCCTGTGCACCGGCATTCCCGGCGTCTGGGCGGTGGGCGACGTGCGCGGTGGACCGATGTTTACCCATACCGCGTGGGATGATTTTCGTATCGTCGAGTCGCAACTAACTGGCGACGGCTCGCGCACGACTGACCGCGTTGTCCCGTATGCGATGTTCACCGATCCGGAATTGGGCAGGGTGGGCATGACAGAAGCGCAGGCGCGTGCGGCGAGAAAAAATATCAAAGTTGCCCGCTTCGACATGAAGCAGAACGGCAAGGCAGTCGAGATGGGGGAGACCGACGGCTTCATCAAGGTCGTGATCGATCCCGACAGCAAGCTGATTCTGGGTGCGATGGTGCTTTCCGCAGAAGCGTCCGAGCTGGTGCATATCTATGTCGGACTGATGAACGCAAAAGCGCCCTATACCGTGCTGAAGGACGCAATCCATATCCATCCGACGCTGGCTGAAGCGGCGCAGAGCGCAGTGTCGCAGCTGGAATGACTAGCTGTAATCTGTAGCAAGCGCCATCTGGCCTGTCATTTCGCCGCTGGCGTAACCCGCCATACGACATTTCCCACGTCGTCGGCAACCAGCAGCGCTCCGGCATGATCCACCGCCACGCCCACCGGACGCCCCTGTGCATCGCCATGCTCATCAACGAAGCCGGTCAGCACATCCTCCGGCATGCCGTCAGGCTGACCGTTCCTGAATGGCACGAAGATTACCTTGTAGCCGCTGCGCGGATTGCGGTTCCATGAACCATGCTGGCCGATAAAGGCGCCTCCCGAATAGCGTTTGGGGAACAGTTTTCCATCGTAGAATGCCAGTCCCAGGGATGCGGTATGCGCGCCCAATGCATAATCGGGCACGATTGCCTTCGAGATTAGATCCGGCTGCGCCGGCTTGATTCTCGGATCAGGATGCTGGCCGAAATAACTATACGGCCAGCCGTAAAACCCGCCGTCCTTCACCGCCGTCATGTAGTCGGGGACCAGATCGCTACCCAGTTCATCGCGCTCGTTCACCGTAGTCCACAATGCACCGCTCTGAGGCTGCCAGCCCAGCCCGTTCGGATTGCGCAGACCCGAAGCGAATACCCGGAAGTTTTTTGCGGTGGGGTCAACCTCGAGTATTGCGGCACGGTTGATTTCGTTATCCATGCCATTCTCTCCAACGTTGCTATTGGAGCCGACGGTCACGTAAAGGCGCTTGCCGTCGCGACTGGCAATTATGTTTTTGGTCCAATGGTGGTTGATCGAGCCTGCAGGCAGGGCAATAATTTTTTCGCCCGGGCCGCCGATACGGGTGGTGCCCGGCGTGTATTTGAAGCGCACAACGGCATCCGTGTTTGCGACATACAAATCGGTGCCGACAAGCGCGATGCCGAACGGAGAATTCAGGCCATCCAGGAAAACTGTCCGCACCTCGGGGACACCATCAGCATTGGTATCACGCAGCAGTGTGATGCGGTTTGCACTTTCGCCTGCAGCGCCGGCGCGCTTCATCACCATTTTCATGGCTTGTCCACGAATGCCTTTGGCGTCGTCTGGCTTGGGGGGTGCATTGGTTTCAGCAACCAATACATCGCCGTTGGGCAGTACATATAGCCAGCGGGGATGGTCGAGCCCGGTTGCATAGGCATTCACGGCGAAGCCCGATGCCGCGATTGGTCTGGCTCCCTCTGCCCAGCCTTTGGCCGGTGCGATCTTGACGGTCGGAATGGCAGATTGGTGGGGCGGTGGCAAAGTTGGCTGCGGGCCGATATCCGCATTCGGCGGTAATCTTGCCATGTCGCCGCAGGCGGTAAGACTTTGCAGCATTAGCAGGCACGGCAGGATAAAGGTCTTGAACGGAATTGTGGATATCCGGTGCATGGCGCGCCTCTATCATTGGCTGGTAGATGCTAGTTCATGCAAAAAACGTGCAACTGCAACGGCGCATTTCGCTCTGGAAGCCCTCTAATGATACAAACGGCGCGGGTCGGTTTGTTGATACCAGTGGACGAACTGTCCTGCGGTCATGGGTGGACTGATCAGATACCCCTGTCCCAGGTCGCAGTCCCTGTCGCGCAACAGGTTTAGCGCTTCTTCCGACTCAATGCCTTCTGCCACGACTTCCACACTGAGTTTTTTGCCCAGTGCAATAACGGTTTCGGCAATTGCAAGCGACCGGGTGTCGGTGTCGATGTTGCGAATGAACGACTGGTCGACCTTGAGCTTGTCTATCGGGAATTGCGATAGATAGCTGAGGCTGGAATAGCCGGTACCGAAATCATCCAGCGAAATACGCAGGCCCAGCCGCTTCAGGCCTGCCAGCGTTTTTGCTGCTTCTTCCACTTGCTTCATCACTGTGCTTTCCGTGACTTCCAGTTCCAGAAAGGACGGGTCGATGCCCGACGCATTGACCACGTCGGCAACATTCCGGGCGAAATCGCGGGCGCGGAACTGGATCGGCGAAACATTGACGGCAACCCTGATCGGCGGCAAACCCTGACTGCGCCATGCGTGATGCTGCCGGCAGGCTTCCTGCAATGCCCATTGCCCCAACTGGTTGATCAGTCCGCTTGCCTCGGCTGCAAGAATAAATTCCGCTGGCATGATCAGTTCATTATTGCTCTGGCGCCAGCGAATCAATGCCTCCGCGCCGGATACTTCCCGCGTGCGCGTATCAATGATCGGCTGGTAAAAGAGCTCAAAATCCTTTTCATGGATGCTTTGCCGGAGCTTCTGTTCCAGCGTAAATACTCTTTGCGTATTGGTATTGATTTCGGGCGTGAAGAACTGATAGGTGTTTCGTCCGCTCCCCTTCGCGTAGTACATCGCTGCATCGGCATGACGGATCAGCGTGTCGATGTCTTCGCCATCGGTTGGATAGACGCTGATGCCAATGCTTGGGGAGGTACGCAATTCCAGGTTGTTCACATGGTAGGGTTCGGACAATTTGTCCAGCAAATGCTTGGCTGCGCGCGCTACATCCTGTTCCGTATGTACATTCGTTAGCAATGCGATGAATTCGTCGCCGCCCAGGCGGCCGACAATATCGCTGTTGCGCACGCTGGCATTCAAGCGCCGCGCAACTTCCTTGAGCATCAGGTCGCCTGTTTCATGCCCATAGGTGTCATTGATCGGCTTGAACCGATCCAGGTCGAAAAACAGCACGGCGACTTTTTGCTGGCCGCGAATTTCCGTCGCTATCAGGTGGCCACCCATTTCATAGATCAAAGCGCGGCTTGGCAAGCCGGTCAGGGGATCATGCTGCGCAGCGTGCAGCACCTGCTTCTCGGCGCGCTTCTGTTCGGTGATGTCGGTCGAAAAAGAGCAGATCCCGAAAGGCTCAGTCGTGTTCAGATAACTGACAGGAAATTTGATGGTGTGGTAGGTGCGCCAAGTGCCATCCCTATGGCCGATTTCCTGTTCCATGTGAATTGGTACCCCAGCATGCAATGCTTCCCGGTCGCTCTCCAAAATTTCTTCCGCAGTCTCCTCAGGATACAACTCCACGACGTTATGCCCGACAAGTGTTGGTACTGCTGCGCGCGATACCGTCTGCAGGATTTTATTGGCAAGAATTACCTTGCCGTTCAGGTCGCGTATCGACACGAGCACCGGCGAATTGTCCAGAAGGCTCTGCAACTGGGAGCGTTCCCGAAGCAGGTCGTCTTCGATTTCCTTTCTTTTCGTGATGTCCGAAATAAAGCTGACGGCCATCCGCCCTGAAGGCGTATCGGTCATGCTCAGACTGGCTTCAAGCGCAAACACGGTGCCGTCGCGTTTTAAGCCTTTTAGCTCCATTCCAACGCCCATGGGCCTGGGATAACTATTGGTAAAGTAGGCAGCGCGCTGGTGCACATGCCGGCTGCGTGAAGCTTCGGGCAGCAGTATTTCGAGCGGCTGCCCAATCAGTAATTCGCGCGGATATCCGAACATGGTTTCCGCTGTTTTATTCACCAGGCGAATCCTGCCGTCTTCACCGACACCGACCACCGCCTGCGTAGCCGATTCCAGCAGTGCATGCGCGATCTGTTCGCTTTCCTCGAGCGATGACAGGAGTTCCTGCTCGCTCGTACGGTCACGAGTGATTTTTGAAAAACCACGCAGCTTGCCGGCATCATCACGTAGCGCGGTCAAGCTGATCTCCGCCCAGAAGCGGCTGCCGTCTTT
The DNA here is from genome assembly GCA_035254105.1 of Noviherbaspirillum sp. Taxonomy (GTDB): domain Bacteria; phylum Pseudomonadota; class Gammaproteobacteria; order Burkholderiales; family Burkholderiaceae_D; genus Noviherbaspirillum. The sequence continues at coordinate 16,442 of DATFAZ010000078.1, forward strand.
GCGCACGCGCCACTCCTGCCGCGTCACATGTCCTGTTGCCTCGGCTTCTTCAAGAAAACGCTGGGGACGACCGGCTGCACGATCTTCCTCGGTATAAAGTACGGAAATGGGCTGACCGATAATTTCATCTGCGGTATATCCCTTGATCCGCTCCGCGCCCTGGTTCCAGCTTTCGATGCGTCCCTGCGTGCTGACAAAAAATATTGCGAAGTCTCGTGCGCCGTGTGCCACAAGCCGAAACCTCTCTTCGTTTTCACGTGACAGCTTCTGGGACTTTTGCAGCCGTCCACCCAGAAAACTGATCACAATACCGATCACAACAAATAGCGCGATGCGCACGCCATCAAGAAGGGTAAGAGTGAACGGCGATAGCGCGGAGTCGATAAAAAAAATCGTGCCGGCCAGCGCACCCAATCCGGTAGCTAAAAGGGCTGCCCATAGTCCGCCATACATTGCGGATATGGCGACCGGAAGCGTATAGATGAGAAGAGAAGCATGCGTTTGCAATGCGTCATTCAATGCAAAACGCGCAATAGTCGCCACGGCCACCAGCGTAGTTGCTAGTAAATAGGAGCGAAAATGTTCTTCTGATAAGAGTTTGTCGAGATATCGACGTGCTGGGTACATCAATGGATTCGTCTATTAGTGGAGTAAAAAAGATATTGAAAAACAATCTATCTCTTTGGCCACAAACTTCTCTTTAGGTTCAGCCCATTAAGAAAAACGCTCCCCATATCTGCTGCAGTCGGCTCGCAATGCATGAAGAAATTGTTCATGCCACAATCGAGATTCATCATTGCACTTGCCTGGAATCTTCATCATGACCCGCTCGCCCACACTTTTCGTTTCTCATGGTTCGCCTATGCTGGCACTCGTTGATAGCCCGGCAAGTCAATTCCTGTTAGAACTTGGCAAGACGTTGCCGAGGCCAAAGGCAATCCTGGTTGCATCCGCCCATTGGGAATCGGTGGGTGGGCCGGCAGTCAGTCTGGCGCCGCAGCCGGAAACCATTCATGATTTTGGCGGCTTTCCGGCGGAGCTGTTTGCAATGCAGTATCCGGCGCCGGGTGCCCCGGATACTGCAATCCGGGCGGCGGAGTTGCTGGAACAAGCCGGGTTTTCGGTCAAGCGCAGTGCCAATCGCGGACTTGATCACGGCGCATGGGTGCCGCTGCGCCTGATGTATCCCGAGGCGGACATTCCCACCACACAAATTTCGGTGCTGCGCAATGGAACGCCTGCAGACCATGAGCGCATCGGCAAGGCGCTGACAATCCTGCGAGACGAGGGTGTTCTTGTGATCGGGTCGGGTTCGCTCACGCACAACCTGTACGAATTCAAGGGGCAGGGCATCGATGCTCCCGTGCCGTCATGGGTTAGCGACTTTGGTGCGTGGATGATGACAACGCTGCGCGACAATCAGCGCGAATCCCTGCTCGACTATCGGGCACGTGCGCCATACGCGGCACAAAACCACCCTACCGAAGAGCATTTATTGCCACTATTCGTGGCGATGGGTGCCGCAGGCGAGAGTGCCAGGGCCGAACGACTCCATGCCAGTTTTGAATACGGCATACTCGCGATGGATGTCTACGCATTTTCATAATTCAGAAAAACCACCTCATCGGGCACTGAAAATCATTTCCTTCTGAACTTTTTCCCTGAGCAAACGCCCGATGCGGCAAAATATCGGCCTTGTTGAGAGGAAGTAAGTAAATGGCGATCGGCGTTCAGGAAGGAATGAGCACCCTGCTGCGGGTTATCGAGACCCTGGGAATACTGGCATTTGCCATTTCCGGTTTTATCGAGGCTCGCCGCAAGGATATGGATCTGGTGGGTGTCTTTACCGTCGCCTTCATCACCGCCTTTGGCGGCGGCACGCTGCGCGACCTTTTGCTCGACCGCCGGCCCCTGTTCTGGGTTGAGCATCAGGAATATTCACTGCTGGTATTCGCGCTGACGGTCGTAATCACGCCTTTTGTGCGTCACCTGCGCTTCGGCTTTTCAGAAAAACTAATCATCACCGCCGACGCATTCGGCCTTGGACTCTTCAGCGCGCTGGGCGCTTCACTGGCGACCGATGCCAATATGCCGATCTTTGTGTGCTCGATGATGGGTGTCATCACCGGCATTTTCGGCGGCGTGCTGCGCGACGTGCTCTGCAATGAAATCCCGCTTGTTTTTCGGCGTGGTCACCTCTACGCCACCTGTTCGTTTGCGGGATGCTGGACCTATCTTCTCCTGGACCGCGTCGGCATGACCGAGGCAATCAGCCTGTTTTCGGGCATCGTGGTGACGGTGGCCTTGCGCCTTGCGGCGGTCAGGTTCAATCTGCGCCTGCCGATGTAAAGCGGACAGAAAGAGGGCTTATCCCGACACGACAAACACCGGTGCAAAACCGCCTCCCAAAGTGCGAAAATTGGTGGTCTGACCTTCATATAAACGGGCGGCGAGAAGCTGGATCGTATCCTTGTACACATAGGCGCGCACATCGAGTTTCAGATCGGCTTTGTTATCGTCAACCCGTATCAGGCGCTCGCTCGGAGCGACCATCGCTTGCGCGACATAGTTGCCGTTGATGATTTCTTCCCAGACGCGACGCGTAAGCTTGTCACCCCGATAAGCTGCCTTGCTGCCAAAACCAAATGCCGGCTTGAAGAAGAGCTTGCGGCGGCGCGCCCATAAGTCGTCGGCCATGTCCGCTGTAACCAGTTCGGTATGCGGCACGCCAGCACTGAGGATTGCCCGCGTGGCCGGATCTGCGCCGAGCTCCGACAGAAGCGCGTCATTCGTCAGGATTGCCATGTTGCGCTTGTTTGCATACAGCGCATGGGCATGCGGATGCGGCGTCAGTACCACTGCACGGTTTTCGTACGCAAGTCGCATCGCTTCATGCGCCGGCGACTCAAGGTAGAAGTCCGTTACGCGGTTGTACACCATGTCCAGCGCACGGCCCTCATGCCAGAGTCGACCATCGCGCCACACAAGGTTTGCGGCGTCGGCAATCTCTGCTTCGACACCGAAACGGCGAAACAGGCGTTCGAACAGATGGAACTCCGGATAAAGATACTGTGCCGCAGGATCATCGTCCACGATGGCGATACGCTTGAGCGGCGCATCGCCACGCTGGCAACGCCACTCTTCGGCAAACATCTGCCAGATTCTCTGTTCCAATTGTTCGACTTCGCCAACGGGCCGGAACAGAAGTTCCATCTCGCGGCAGCATGCCTGCTGCGCATGCGTCAGCGCCGCATTCAGCAGGGCGCCGCCGGCATTGGTGTTTATTTCGATGAGCTGCGGGCCAGATTCTCCGAGATGAAAGTCATACCCCATGAAAACACTGTGAGGTCCATGTTCTGGCCGTGCAATTGCAGGGGCGCTTGCCAGAACGGTATCTCTATAAGCAGGCAAATGCGCAACCCGTTCCACTGCCGAGATGACCGCAGAAATCTGGCTGAACTGCGCAGGCGAAAGGAAGACCGCCGTATTCGAAAAAAGATGCGGCCGGCTCTTCGTGATGTCCTCATACAGCCCGGCAAGCGAAGCTTCGGCGTCAAGCTGCATACGCAATTTCTCCGGGCTCAGGGTGCGGCAGGCGCAACCGCGATTCAGGCTTTCTGCAATTCCTTGTTGCACCTGGATATTTGCGTCCATCACGTCATTCATTTTTGCCTCCGCTGGGATACATCGCGTACTACCGCTGCACAATCTGCTCCAGACCTTTCACACCTACAGGCGCCTGCGGCAACCAGGGAATCAGTGCGCAGCGCGTAGCCATATCGTCAGCCACGCGGCGGATGTACGGCAACTCATAAGAACCACGTTCCAACAGTTGCGGGTCACGCGTACCGCTCGCATGCAAGCTCTGGTTGATTACCCAGCCGTACGGATGGATCCCGGCGCGCGCCAGATCATCCTGCAAGCGCTCGGCCTCATGCACAGGCGTTGCTTCCGGCAGGGTAACGATCAGCATATGCGTGTAATCGGCATCGCGCAGGCGCGGCAGCAGTTGTTTCACCGATTCCGGCACGTCGCCTTGCGTGCGAAGCACTTCGCGGTGGTAGGCTTCCGCCGCATCGAGCAGCAGGATGGTATGTCCGGTAGGCGCGGTATCGAGAACCACAAAGCCGTCGCGCCCGGCATCCACTGCGCGCGCAAACGCACGGAAAACAGCGATCTCTTCGGTACACGGCGATCGCAGATCTTCTTCCAGTACAGCCCGGCCATTCGCGTCGAGGTTTGCACCGGCCTTGGCGAGAATTTCCTCACGATAGCGCTGCACCTCATCTGCCGGATTAATGCGATCCAGCGCCAAGCCGGGAACTGCCTGATCGAAGCTGGCATCTACATGCGCCGCAGGGTCGGTCGTCGACAGCAATACTTTGTGCCCGCGCTGCGCCAGTGCAAGTGCAATAGCCGAGGCAATTGTGGTTTTCCCCACCCCGCCTTTGCCCATGGTCATGACGACCCCATGCCCGCTTCGCGCAATGTCATCAACCAGCGCGCCAAGCCCTGCTGGCATGGGGCTATTTGCGACAGCAGGCAAGGGAGAAAGACTGGCTTGCTCCGGATGCAGCATGGCGCGCAGCGCCGGCAATCCGACCAGACCGCGCGGTAAAAATAGCGTCTCCGTACGTGGCAATTGCGACAGGCCGTGCGGCATATGGTGCAGGGCATCTCGCCCACGCTCGGTCATCGCGTCGGCAATTGGATCACCAATTTCTTTCGCGGCGAAAACGCCGTTAATTGCCAGCATCTGATTATTCAGACCAAGCGCTGCCAGTTCGTCGCGCGTGCGCTCGGCTTCCCGCAGCGCCGCATTATCCGGGCGGGCTACCAGAATTACCGTGGTGTGGCGGGAATCGGCCAGCTGCGCCACCGTCCTCGCGTACAGGCTTTTCTGCTTTTCCAATCCCGCAAGCGGGCCGAGGCAGGAAGCACCGCCGGTCGAGGACGCGATGAATTCGGTCCATGCTGAAGGCAATGTCAGCAGCCGCAGGGTGTGCCCGGTCGGTGCGGTATCGAAAATCACATGATCGAAACCGGCGGTTGCCTGTTCATCGCCGAGCAGTTTCGAGAATTCGTCGAAGGCCGCGATTTCCACTGTGCAGGCACCGGAAAACTGCTCCTCCATGCTGGCGATAGCCGCTGCCGGCAGGATGCCGCGATAGGGAGCAACCATGCGCTCCCGGTAATCATGGGCCGCCGCTTCTGGATCGATATTCAGCGCAAACAGGCCCGGTGCGCCGGCGATCGGCGTAGGGCTCTGCGATAAAGGGGTGCCAAGCACTTCATCCAGGTTGGACGCGGGATCGGTGCTGACGATCAGCACCTGTTTTCCGGCTTCAGCCAGCGCCAGGCCAGTTGCACAGGACAGCGAGGTTTTGCCTACGCCGCCTTTCCCGGTGAAGAACAGATAGCGTGTGGAGATTGAAGGCAGTCCCATATGGCCTCAGCAGCAGCCGGACTTCGGATCGCAGCAGCCTCCGGAGGCACTCAGCTTGATATGCGGCTTGCCCGATGCAATCCCGAGTTTCTGCGCAAGCTGGGCACGCGACGGATACATTCCGGTCACAGCGATCTGGCCGTCGATAAGCAGGATCGGCAGTCGCTCCATGCCGGCTTCCATTTCCTTGATAACAGCCGGATTGGCAGCAAAGGCCTGCGGTGCCTGCGACAGGTTGTAACGCTCGACGGCGACGCCTTGTTCCGCCAGCCACTGCAAATTGGCATTGAACTGCACCAGTGCCTGATCAACATCCACGCCGCATACGCCGGTGGGGCAGCACATTGCCGGTTCAAAGATTTCAAGCTTTTTCATGTTTGTCCTAGTGAAATGCAAGTTTGAGCGAAAGGCCTAGTGTTCGAGATGTCAGGCGCGGCCATACCATCCCTTGGTTCGATTGACGACATTGACTACGAGCAGCATGGCCGGCACTTCGATCAAGACACCGACAACCGTAGCGAGAGCTGCGCCCGACTCGAAACCGAACAGGCTGATCGCTGCGGCAACGGCCAGTTCAAAGAAATTCGATGCGCCGATCAGCGCCGACGGGCAGGCGACGGAATGCTTCTCGCCGACCTTGCGGTTAAGCCAGTAGGCGAGGGCGGAATTGAAGAACACCTGAATCAGGATTGGCACTGCGAGCAGCGCAATCACCATCGGTTGCCTGATGATCGCTTCACCCTGGAATGCAAACAGCAAGACCAGGGTCAGCAGCAGTGCGGAAACCGACCACGGATGGACGCGCGTCAGCACTGCCTGGAACGCTGCCGATCCGCGCGCCAGAAGCATCTTGCGCCATGTTTGGGCGATGATCACGGGAATGACGATATACAGAATGACCGAAGTAATCAGCGTCTCCCACGGGACCGTGATGCTCGATACGCCCAGCAGAAGCGCCACCATCGGGGCGAACGCGAAGACCATGATCAGATCGTTGAGTGCGACCTGCGACAAAGTGAAATACGGGTCGCCGTCAGTCAAGCGGCTCCATACGAAAACCATTGCAGTGCAAGGCGCTGCAGCCAGCAGGATCAGCCCTGCCACGTAGGAGTCAAGCTGTTCAGCAGGAAGATAGGACGCAAACCAGTGGCGAATAAATATCCATCCGAGCAGCGCCATCGAGAACGGTTTTACCGCCCAGTTGATGAACAGTGTTACGCCGATACCTTTGACATGCGCCCGCACCTGATGCAATGCACCGAAGTCGATCTTCAGCAGCATCGGGATAATCATCACCCAGATCAGCAGGCCTACGGGCAGATTGACGTTCGCAATCTCCATCGTGCCGACTGTCTTGAACACGCTCGGAAAAATCTGTCCGAGTGCGATGCCGACAACGATGCACAATGCCACCCAAGCGCTCAGATAGCGTTCAAAAAAACTCATCGATGCACCGGCGGCAGGTTTGCCGGTCGCTTCACATTGTGCGGACATGTATATCTGCTCCGTATCGCTCTTTTTGTAACGACTCTGTGCGTGTCATGCGGATGGCCTTATACAACAGCCGTCTCGCCGATGGCCTTGATCTCTTGCCGGATCGCGTTCTTGTCCAGTATGTGCAACGGAAGGTTCACGAAGACATTCACTCGGCTCATGATCTGACGGAAAATTTTTGAAAATGCTGCACGCTTTTCCTCATCCGTGCCGGTCACGGCAGCCGGGTCTTCAAACCCCCAATGCGCGGTAAGCGGATGCCCAGGCCAGTAGGGGCAGACTTCACCAGCGGCGTTATTGCAGACTGTAATAATGAAATCCATCTGGGGTGCATCCGGCGCGGCAAACTCGTCCCAGCTCTTGCTGCGAAGGTTTTCCACCGGATAGCCGGCATTCTTTACCTGTTCGATTGCGAATGGATTGACGGTGCCGCCCGGATGGCTGCCGGCGCTAAAGCCGCGAAACCGGCCTTTGCCCAATGTCGTCACCAGCGCCTCCGCCATGATGCTGCGCGCGGAATTTCCGGTGCAAAGAAACAGGACGTTATAAGTTTTTTCGGTCATGCGGGCCTCTTTACTGTCAGCTTTAAAAATATCGGTCGGATGTTTGCGGTCGATTTTTCCAGACGCATCTCATGCAGCAGATTCCTTGCTCGCATCACATGCGGGAGTACGCGCCGGCGAGCAGGGGTTTCCGCTACAACAGTTTTCGGTGAGGAAGGCCACCAGCGCATTCATCGTATTGAAATTGGCGGCATAAATGACAAAGCGACCGTCCTGCTTGGACGTAATCATGCCGGCATGGGTCAGCTCCTTCAGGTGAAAGGAGAGCGAGGAGGGTGGAATTCCCAATTGTTCGCCGATCTTGCTGGCCACGATGCCTTGAGGACCGGCCTGCACGAGCAGGCGAAAGATTGCCAGGCGCGATTCCTGGGAAAGAGCAGAGAGGGCGGAGATGACGTTGTTTATTTCCATGCTTCGATACTAGTGGAAATATCGAATTAAAACAAGCCTAGTTGAAATGCAAAGAGAAGTTACCGGCCATGCCACGCGGACAGCGACCATCTTGTAGAATCGACAGCAGCCAGCGTGCATTGGAAGCCTTACTTGAAATGCAGGCATAAATACCGCCATAGTTCCCGCCGAAATTCTTTCTCTTAAGGAGATATACGTGCCAGGTTTGCTACCCGATGTCGATCCCGATGGACTCCTCGAATATTCAGTCGTTTATACCGACCGAGCACTCAATCACATGTCCCAAGCCTTTCAAGGGGTAATGCGCGACATATCCGCGACCTTGAAAAAAGTGTATGGCGCACGCTCGGCAATTGTCGTTCCCGGCAGCGGCACCTTTGGCATGGAAGCAGTCGCCCGGCAGTTTGCGACAAACAAGAAATGCCTCGTCATCCGCAATGGCTGGTTCAGTTTTCGCTGGACGCAGATTCTGGAGATGGGCAACATTGCAGCCCGATGTGATGTCCTCAAGGCAAGGCCGGTGGAGCAAGGCCGACAGGCGGCTTACGCGCCGGCGCCAATTGAAGAAGTGCTGGCAGCGATCCGGGAACAAAAACCCGACCTGGTATTTGCGCCGCATGTCGAAACCGCATCAGGAATGATGCTGCCCGATGACTATATGCGCAAGGTAGCGCAAGCCGTCCATGAAGTGGGCGGCATGTTCGTGCTCGATTGCATTGCGTCCGGTGCCATGTGGGTCGACATGCAGGCCATCGGCGTCGATGTTCTTGTGAGCGCACCGCAAAAGGGCTGGAGCGCTTCGCCCTGCGCCGGATTGGTGATGCTCAGCCCTCTTGCGCGCGCACGGATCGACTCCACAACCAGCACGAGCTTTGCGTGCGACTTGCGCAAGTGGATGCAGATCATGGAAGCGTATGAGAGCGGCAGCTTTGCCTACCATGCCACGATGCCAACGGACGGCCTTGCCATCCTTCGCAATGTCATGAAAGAAGTTGAAGCCTACGGCTTCGACAAAGTCCGCGCGGAGCAGGCAGAACTCGGCAGCAGGGTGCGTGCACTACTCGAAAGCAAAGGATTCAGGAGCGTCGCTGCGGATGGTTTCAAGGCACCCGGCGTCATCGTCAGCTACACCGAGGATGACGAAATCAAATCGGGCAAGAAGTTTGCTGAGGCTGGGCTGCAAATCGCTGCCGGTGTTCCCCTGCAATGTGATGAGCCCGCGGATTTCAAAACATTCCGCATCGGCTTGTTCGGTTTTGACAAGCTACACAATATCGACCGCACCGTCGCCGCACTGGAGAAGGCACTTGAGGGAATGCGATAACGCAGCGGGATAATCGGGCACCCATTCCTTTGGGTGCCCATAAAGATTTCACTTTCTAATTAAAGAGGCGGAGTAAAGTCCACTCGTAATCCCCCCTCAAATTAACCACAGACAACCCGTAGCAGTTAGTGCGCCGAGATCAGGGCTGCGACTTCAGCAGGAGTCAGCACTTTGCCTACCGAAACTACCTTGTCATCGATCGCCAATGCGGGTGTGGACATCACGCCGTGGGCCGCAATTTCCGCAACGTCGGTTACTTTTACTATATCCGCCTCACGGTCCAGACTGGTGAGCGCAGCTTTGGCGTTTTCGGTAAGAGCGACACATTTCCTGCAACCGGAGCCGAGGATTTTGATAATCATGACGTTATTCCTTAAAGGGTTTAAATAAACAGATAGCCGAAGGCATTGAATGAATAGCCAAGCAGGATGATGCCAAGGGTCACAATGCCAAAGAAGGTGGCTAGCAGCGGTCCCTTCACAACCTTTTTGAGCATGACCATCGACGGCGGCGACAGTGCCGTGACGGCCATCATGAACGCCAATACCGTGCCAATGCCAACGCCTTTAGCCACCAGTGCTTCAGCGATGGGCAGCGTGCCGAAAATGTCCGCATACATCGGCAGGCCGATCAGTACGGCGACAAGCACAGACCACCAGTTTTCCTGGCCAATCAAGGTGGTGATCAGGCTTTCAGGAATCCAGTTGTGAATCGCTGCGCCGATGCCAACGCCAATCAGTATGAATATCCAGACACGCTGGATTACATCGAACACCTGGTCTCGCGCATAATTTATCCGCGCACGTGCTGTTAATTGCTCCGGCGGCAAATCGATCGCCTTGTGTTTCAGGACAAATTCTTCAATGTGTTTTTCCATCCGGGCCCGACTGATCAAGGTGCCTCCGACAACTGCGAGAACTAGACCGGATAACACGTAAGCCAGGGCAATTGGCCAGCTGAAGATGCTGGCCAACAGAATTACCGACGCCAGATCCACCAGCGGCGAAGAAATCAGGAATGAAAATGTCACGCCGACAGGCAATCCGGCACTGGTGAAGCCGATGAATATTGGAATCGACGAGCACGAACAGAACGGCGTAAT
>DATFAZ010000079.1:0-25070 GCA_035254105.1 Noviherbaspirillum sp.
AGATTCTGCGTGAGCGGGCACCGGACCTCGAAGTTGATGGCGAGATGCACGGCGATGCCGCGCTTGACCCGGCACTGCTGAAGTCGATGATGCCGGACTCGGCGCTGACGCGTGATGCCAACCTGTTGGTCATGCCGAATATCGACGCTGCCAACATTTCCTATAACCTGCTCAAGAATGCGGCGGGCAATGGGATTGCGATCGGCCCGATTATGCTGGGATGCGCAAGGCCTGTGCATGTGCTGACGCCGTCGGCAACGGTACGGCGGATTGTTAATATGACGGCATTGTGCGTGATGGATGCTGTAGCGGAGCGATAGCAGTATTCAGATAGTTGCGATAGCCGTGACAATAAAGCCGTTCTTCCGATAAGGGAGAACGGCTTTTTTACATCCTCTGCTATTAGTTCTGTTTTGTTTGCGGAGGCAGGCTTTTGACTGGCACCAGTCCGGTCTGCACCAGCGGCGCCGCTCGGTCGCAATGCCCTGGCTGATCGTCGAAGAAGATGTGCGGCCTGAAGGCGGCGAGCACCTCCGATTTCGCGACGCCGCCCATGAAAAACGTTTCGTCGATTGCTACATTCCATGCCCGCAAGGTGCGAATCACCCGTTCATGCGCCGGGGACGAGCGGGCCGTGACCAGCGCGGTGCGAATCGGCACCAACCCGCCATCAGTCGCACTGAAGTTATTCTGGATATAGGACAGCGCCTTCAGCAGTCGTGCGAACGGCCCTTCCGGCAAGGGCTTCAATGCATTCTCCCGTTCGTGGTGTTCGAAGGCTTCGATGCCTTGCGTCTGGAAGATGCGTTCCGACTCGTCGGAGAAAATGACCGCGTCGCCATCGAAGGCAATGCGGATCTGATCGATTTCTTCAAAAGCGTTGTCGGGTTTCTGATAAAGCCGGGCGGCGGCAACGCCGGAATTGATCGCGGCCTGCACATCGTCTTCGTGCAGCGACAGGAACAGGCTCACATTAAAAGCGTGCAGGTATGGTGCGAGCGATGCGCCGCCGGACAAAACGGCGCGCGTGATGTCGAGGTCGTAGTGCTGGATCGAATTGAAGATGCGCAGTGAAGTCTCCGACGAATTGCGCGACATAATTACGACTTCGACAAAGCGCTGGTTGTGGACCAGCACATTTAATTTCAGCAAGGCGCGCACCAGTGCAAAACCGGCACCGAGCTTCAGGATCTCGTTTTCGTTTTCGATTTGATGCTTGCGGTAGGCATCGAGTCCTTCGGTGCGAAAAATTGCTTCCTCTGTTTCCAGATCGAACAGGGCGCGCGAAGAAATGCCAATGACAAGCAGATTATCGAGGGAGACGGGCATGATGGGGACTATTCCCGTCAATTCGCAAAGGTGCTTTGACGGTGATTAAGGAGGCGAAAACAGGCAGTGTATGCCGGTATGAATGGCCTGCCAATCAAGGAAAATCAGGAAAGCCCAGGAAAATATTCTTTGTCAGAGGTGCAGGCTGAAAATAAGACGACTTTGTGCCATACATCCAAAAAACTGTGCGGCACAAAGTCGGCTTAGCTGATTCACCTACATATTTGGATAATTCGGCCCGCCGCCGCCTTCCGGCGTGACCCAGACGATGTTCTGGGTCGGGTCCTTGATATCGCAGGTCTTGCAGTGCACGCAGTTCTGTGCATTGATCTGCAGCCGGTCTTCGCCCGCATCCGTCTTCACGAACTCGTACACCCCGGCCGGGCAGTAGCGCTGTTCCGGCCCCGCGTACCTGGCCAGGTTGACGTTCACCGGTACGCTCGCATCCTTCAGCGTCAGGTGCACCGGCTGCTCTTCCGCATGGTTGGTGTTCGAGATGAACACCGACGACAGGCGGTCAAACGTGATCTTGCCGTCCGGCTTTGGATACGCGATTGGCTCGAAGTTGGCCGCCGGCTTCAGGCATTCATGGTCCGCATGCTGGTGATGCAGCGTCCATGGCGCCTTGCCGCCAAACAGCACCTGGTCGATGCCGACCATCAGCGTGCCGGTGTACAGGCCCTTGGCCATCCACGGCTTGAAGTTACGCGCCTTGTGCAGCTCTGCATGCAGCCAGGAGCGTTCAAACGCCGCCGGGAACGCCGTCAGTTCGTCGTACTGGCGGTTCGCCCCCAGCGCCTCGAACGCCGCTTCCGCGGCCAGCATGCCGGTCTTCATCGCCGCATGGCTGCCCTTGATGCGCGACGCATTCAAAAAGCCGGCATCGCAGCCGATCAGCGCACCGCCCGGGAAGGTCAGTTTCGGCAACGACTGCAGGCCACCGGCGGTAATCGCGCGCGCGCCATACGAAATGCGCTTGCCGCCCTCGAAGAACTTGCGGATTTCCGGATGGGTCTTGTAACGCTGGAATTCCTCGTACGGCGACAGGTACGGGTTTTCATACGCCAGCCCGACCACATAACCGACCGCCACCTGGTTGTTTTCCAGGTGGTACAGGAACGAGCCGCCATAGGTCGATGCATTCAGCGGCCAGCCGGCGGTGTGGATCACCAGGCCGGGCTGGTGCATCTTGGGATCGATTTCCCACAATTCCTTGATGCCGATCGCGTAGGTTTGCGGATCCTTGCCGCGGTTCAGGTCGAACTGCGCCATCAGCTGCTTGCCCAGATGGCCGCGTGCGCCTTCGGCAAACAGCGTGTATTTCGCCTGCAGCTCCATGCCGAGCTGGAACGACGATGTTGGGTTGCCATGGCGGTCCACGCCCATGTTGCCGGTGGCAACGCCTTTGACCGAGCCGTCATCGTTGTACAGGATTTCGGCGGCCGGGAAGCCCGGGAAGATCTCGACGCCGAGCGCTTCGGCCTGCTGGCCCAGCCAGCGCACCACATTGGCCAGCGAAATGACGTAGTTGCCGTGGTTCTGGAAGCAGCCGGGCAGCATCCAGTTCGGGGTCTTGTAGGCTTTGGATTCGGTGAGGAACAGGAACCGGTCTTCGGACACGGCAGTGTTCAATGGCGCGCCGCGCTCTTTCCAGTCGGGGAACAGTTCGCTGATCGCCACCGGATCCATGACTGCGCCGGACAGGATATGCGCGCCGATCTCGCTGCCTTTTTCCAGCACGCAGACCGACACCTCGCGGCCTTGCTCGGCTGCCAGCTGCTTGAGGCGGATCGCCGCCGACAGCCCGGCCGGACCACCGCCGACAATCACCACATCGTATTCCATCGCTTCGCGCGGGCCGTATTGTTCTAGGATGCTTGGGGTCTGCGTCATGGTCTCACCACCGTAAAATGATATTATCGAACGAACGTGCTAATTGTCAGGGATTTTGCTTGAGAATGCTAGACGCATGATTCTAAACATGTATCTTTTCATGTAATCATAGCGTGCCAAATATGCCTGATTTTTCGGGCGGAAGAAACGAATGTGGAGAAGCTCGTGAGTATCGAAACAAATTTTGAGGGCAGGATTGCGCTTGTAACCGGTGCATCGAGCGGCCTTGGCGCACGCTTTGCCAAGGTGCTGGCAAAGGCAGGTGCGCAAGTGATACTGGCGTCTCGCCGGGTCGAACGCCTGAAGGAATTGCGCGCCGAAATAGAGGCGGACGGCGGTGCTGCACATGTGGTCGCCTTGGACGTAACGGATTATTCCAGTATCAAGTCTGCCATTGCGCATGCGGAGACCGAGGCAGGACCAATCGACATTCTGGTTAATAATTCCGGCGTATCAACCACGCAACGTCTGGTCGATGTGACGCCGGAAGACTATGCCTTTGTAATGGATACCAACCAGCGGGGAGCATTTTTCGTCGCGCAGGAGGTGGCTAAACGCATGATCACTCGCGCCAAGGGCGATCCAAAAAAACAGCATCGGATCATCAATATTGCATCGGTGGCCGGAATGCGGGTCCTTCCGCAAATCGGCATTTACTGCATGAGCAAGGCAGCGGTGGTGCATATGACGAAATCGATGGCCGTCGAATGGGGGCGCTACGGCATCAATGTCAATGCTATTTGCCCGGGCTATATCAGCACTGAAATCAATGAAGAATATTTCGCGACGGAGCAGGGACAGGCTTTGATCAACATCCTGCCACGCAAGCGCCTTGGTCAGCCGGAAGATCTTGATGGTTTGCTGCTGTTACTGGCGTCTGATGAGTCGCGATTTATCAACGGCGCAATCATCGCCGCAGATGACGGGATGAGTGCCCAATAGTTTTGATTGTCGCCCGTTTCGGGCGATGTAAGCCTTTTCGCCTGCCATATGAAAAATAGAAAACTCGTTCACACCACACGCATGCCGATCCGCTGGGGAGATATGGATGCGATGGGACATGTCAATAACACCGTCTATTTTCGCTATCTCGAACAGGCGCGAATCGAATGGTTCACCGAAGCAGGCTGCGAGCCAGATCCCCAAGGAGACGGGCCGGTAATCATTAATGCGCACTGCACATTTATCAGGCAGCTCAAGTATCCGGGCGAGATAGAGATTCGTACCTTTGTTGGGGAGCCGGGACGATCCAGCTTTGAAACATATCAGGAGATACGCCGCGTAGACGAGCCGGACTTTATTTGTTCGGAAGGCGGCGCCAAAGTAGTCTGGGTACATTTTCCGTCCGAGAAGTCTGCTCCACTGCCCGAACGCGTGCGCTCACTGCTTGCTACTCCAGCCAAGTAGGCGTCTGCTCAGGCGCTGATGCCGACCAGTCGGTGCACCAGTTCACTTGATGTCGCGGCGGAGAATTTACGCATCAGCCTGGCGCGATGCATTTCTACTGTGCGCGGGCTCAGGCCAACTTGTCGTGCGATCAGCTTGCTCGTCTTCCCCTCAACCAGCAAGGCCGCAATTTCCCGCTCGCGCGGCGTCAGTTCTGCCGTGACGGGGCGTTTCGCGCTCAAATCCTCGAAAGTCCATATGCCTGCAGCATGCGGGTCGTCATGGATCAAGGAGCGGCCGCTGACATGGCACCAGAATAGCTCCTGATTGAACCGTTTCATGATTCGCTCGTCGGAATAGTATCCACTGGCACTCATGATTGGAACAATACGGGCACCCGTTCGCTCAAATTCATCCAGCGTAGGATAAAGAACCTTGAACGACTGCCCGAGCAGTTCGCCATCCCGGTAGCCGAACATGCTTGCCAAGGCCTCATTGCACGCATGGATTACCCTGTTCTGGGATACACACATGCCAACCGGTGCCTGCCGGAAGATTGTCTCGTAGTCGATCGCTATTGGTGCGCTCATGGATTTTCGGGGCGCTTTTTTATGAATAAGTTCGTATTTTTACGGTATTGCGCGCTCTAGTCCACCATCATATGCTGGCGAACACATTAAAACAGCCTTTTTATAGGTAATTTCCACAAGAAGAGGGGTCGATATGAACAAGGTTTACCCTGATGCCGCCAGTGCGCTGGCCGGTATCGTCAAGGATGGCCAGACCGTCGCCGTGGGCGGTTTTGGCCTGTGCGGCATTCCGGAGGCGCTGATTGCTGCTTTGCGGGACTCCGGTGTCAAGAACCTGACGGCAATCTCAAACAACGCTGGTGTCGACGGTTTCGGACTCGGACAGTTGCTGAGCACGCGCCAGATCAAGAAGATGATCTCGTCCTATGTGGGTGAAAACAAGGAATTCGAGCGCCAGTACCTTGCCGGCGAACTAGAACTGGAATTCACACCGCAAGGCACGCTCGCTGAAAAGCTGCGCGCCGGTGGTGCCGGCATTCCCGCGTTCTTCACCAAGACCGGCGTGGGAACCATCGTCGCCGAAGGCAAGGAAATACGCGAATTCAATGGTGAGCAGTATGTGATGGAGCGCTCGCTGGTAGCCGACGTATCTCTGGTCAAGGCCTACATGGCAGACAAGGTCGGCAACCTCGTGTTCCGCAAGACTGCACGCAATTTCAATCCGAATGTCGCCATGGCCGGCAAGATCACCGTGGTCGAGGTCGAGAAGCTGGTCGAAGCCGGCGAGATCGATCCGGACCAGGTTCATGTTCCGGGCATTTTCGTGCATCGCATCGTCGTCAATGCAACGCCGGAAAAGCGAATCGAACAACGCACCACGCGTGTAAAGTAACGGAGAACGAACATGGCATGGACTCGTGATGAAATGGCTGCGCGTGCAGCAAAGGAACTCCAGGATGGTTTCTATGTAAATCTCGGTATTGGCTTGCCCACCCTGGTGGCCAACTATGTGCCGAACGACATTGAAGTCTGGCTGCAGTCGGAAAACGGCTTGCTCGGCATCGGCCCGTTCCCGACAGAGGAAGAAGTTGACGCCGACCTGATCAATGCAGGCAAGCAAACAGTGACTGCATTGCGTGGCTCGTCGTTTTTCAGTTCGGCGGATTCATTTGCAATGATCCGTGGGGGCAAGATCAATATCGCTATTCTGGGTGCAATGCAGGTCAGCGAACGCGGCGACCTTGCGAACTGGATGATTCCCGGCAAGATGGTCAAGGGCATGGGCGGCGCGATGGACTTGGTGGCGGGCGTCGGGCGTGTAGTTGTCTTGATGGAGCATGTTGCCAAGGCAAAAGACGGTAGCACTTCGCACAAGATTTTGAAGAGTTGCGACTTGCCACTAACCGGAGTCGGCGTCGTCAGCCGCATCATCACCGATCTGGGGGTGATCGATGTAACTCCAGGCGGGTTGAAGCTGATCGAACTGGCGCCGGGTGTTACCAAGAAAGAGGTAGTCGAAAAAACCGGAGCAGAGCTGGATGTCAGCGCGGTATCTTGACTAACTGAATTCTAAAAAAACGGCGCTGTGAAGCGCCGTTTTTTATTTGGAAGGCATTAAATTGCCCAGCCTCCCGACAATAAACTTACTGGGCAACCCATCCGCCATCCATGTTCCATGCTACCCCGCGCACCTGTGCCGCCGCATCGCTCGACAGGAAGAGGGCAAGCGCGCCTAACTGATCCGGCGTGACGAATTCGCCTGACGGCTGCTTTTCGGAAAGCAGAGACTTCTTTGCATCTTCATTGGACAGTTTTTGCTCTGCAGCGCGGGCATCAACCTGTTTTTGTACCAGTGGCGTGAGTACCCAGCCTGGGCAAATGGCATTACAGGTTATGCCGGTATGTGCAGTCTCCAGCGCGGTTACTTTAGTGAAGCCGACAATGCCGTGTTTTGCTGCCACATAGGCCGACTTTTGCGCCGAGCCTACCAGGCCAT
Source organism: Noviherbaspirillum sp. (assembly GCA_035254105.1). Classification (GTDB taxonomy): domain Bacteria; phylum Pseudomonadota; class Gammaproteobacteria; order Burkholderiales; family Burkholderiaceae_D; genus Noviherbaspirillum. The sequence goes on from DATFAZ010000079.1 coordinate 7,135, forward strand.
GTACCGATGCGACATTGATGATACGTCCCCAGTTTTTCGCTTTCATTGAAGGCAGCGCGAGGCGTGTGGTGTGGAACGCGGAGTTCAGGTTGATTGCGATGATCGCATCCCATTTTTCAACGGGGAAATCCTCTATATTCGCGACATGCTGAATGCCTGCGTTGTTCACCAGAATATCGACAGAACCGAATCGTTCCGCAGCAAACTTCATCATTGCTTCGATGTCGGCAGGTTTTGACATATCCGCATTGTGATAGGCGGTTTCTACGCCAAACTCATTCTTTATGGCGGCTTGTAGGACTTCAATTTCCTTGATGTCGCCGAATCCATTAAGAACGATATTGGCGCCTTCTGCGGCAAACGTCCTGGCGATCCCCAGCCCTATGCCGGAGGTCGAACCGGTAACAAGCGCTGTTTTCCCACGGTGCATGGTGCCTTGCATAATGTCCTCTACGAATGAAATTTGAAATTGCGGTGAACTTAAGTAGGATTTTAAGCGGAACGCCCAGTAAAATGTGAGATCGACAATTGGATATGCTGATGCCAGACAAAATGATCCAAGCGAAAATCAAAACTGTCCAATGCCTGTCTCCCGCCGGCTTGCACAAAATGGCGTACAAAGAGTGGGGCGATCCACAGAATCCGAAGGTATTGGTTTGTGTGCACGGACTGACCCGAGTCTCGGATGATTTTGACAATCTAGCGCAGGACTTGTGCCGCGAATACCGTGTGGTCTGTCCCGATGTGGTCGGCCGCGGACGCTCCGACTGGTTGCGTGATCCGCAGTATTATCAGGTGCCGCAGTATGTGAGTGACATGGTGACGCTGCTTGCGCGCCTGAATGCGGAAACCGTACACTGGTTCGGTACCTCGATGGGCGGATTGATCGGCATGGGGCTGGCATCGATGAAGGACAGTCCGGTGCGCAAACTCATCCTGAATGACGTGGGTCCGGCGCTGAACCCGGAAGCTCTGGCACGTATCGGCACTTATGTCGGTGAGGCGGTACGGTTTCCAACCTTTGACGAGGCGGTTCGATACATCAGGGAAATTTCGAGTACGTTCGGGACGCATTCTGACGAAGAGTGGCGCAAGCTCGCTTCCGATGTGTTGCGACAGGATGCCGAAGGCCAGTGGATACGGCATTACGATCTCGGTCTGGCGATGCCATTCAAAGGGGCAACGCCGGAAAGCGCCAAACATGCGGAAGCCATGCTGTGGATGGCCTATGATGCGATTTCTTGTCCGACATTGTTGGTACGTGGCGCGGAGTCCGACCTGGTTTCGCACGAATTGGCGCAGGTCATGACTACGCGCGGTCCCAAGGCAAAAGTAGTCGAGTTTGCAGGGGTAGGGCATGCGCCGACGTTTATACATGCAGATCAGATTCGTGTCGCAAGAGAATTCCTGCTCGAATGAATATCGCAGTTAAATACGAAACATGAATATCAAACGTTTACATGTAGGGAAAACGCTGTCTGAAGGGGCGATTCACAATGGCACTGTTTATCTGGCTGGGCAGATTGCCGAAGACGTGACGCAAGACATTGCGGGCCAGACGCGCGAAGTGCTCGGTCACATCGATCGCCTTCTGAATGAGGCGGGCAGCGACAAATCGCATATCCTCATGTGCCAGATTTTTATCGCCGATATGAAGCATTTTGCGGGCATGAATGCGGTATGGAATGAGTGGGTTGCGGATGGCGCTTCACCGCCGCGTGCCACTGTCGAAGCCAGGCTTGCCAAGCCGGAATGGCTGGTCGAAATGGTCGTCACGGCCGCACAAAAGTAGCATTTCAATGGTTTCCCTCGCAGCAGCGCACAGCGACACTCACGCCCAGCTATCCTCAGGATTGTCGGCTGAAGACAACGCTCGCCTGATGGATGCGCTTACTTTTGTCGAGCCTATATATCGCGGCAAGAATGTGTCGACAGGTCAGGACGCGTTCGATTTTGTCCAGGGTGTCGCAGTCACGCTCGCCCAGCTTAATACCGATGCGGACACCCGTATCGCCGGCTTGCTGTTCGAATTACCTGCCATCGATTTGAAGGTTGCGGAGACAATTGAGTCGCATTTTGGAAAAGAGATTGCCGACCTGGTCACGGGGGTCAGGCAGTTGATGCGACTGCATGACCAGACCTTCGGCTACCAGGAAATTGCCAACGGCAAGAACAACTCCCAGCAGGCTGCGGAACAGCTCGAAACATTGCGCAAGATGCTGCTTGCAATGGCGTCGGACATGCGCGTGGTATTGGTGCGCCTCGCATCGCGAGTAACGACGCTGCGGTATTTTGCAGAAATCAAGCTGGAAAACGACAGGACGCATTCCTATGCGTCCGTAACGCTCGACCTGTATGCACCGCTGGCAAACCGCCTCGGCGTGTGGCAACTGAAGTGGGAGCTGGAAGACCTGGCATTCCGCTTTCTTGAGCCAGCGGCCTACAAGCGCATTGCCAAGATGCTGGAGGAAAAGCGCATCGAGCGGGAGAGTTTTGTCGGCGGCGCGATTACGCGCCTGAAATCGGAATTGGCGGCTGCAGGTATCAAGGCTGACGTTTTCGGCAGGCCGAAGCATATTTACAGCATCTGGAACAAAATGCGCGGCAAGTCGCTCGACTTCTCCGAGCTCTATGACGTGCGGGCGTTTCGCGTCATCGTCGACGATGTGAAAACCTGCTATGCAGTGCTCGGGCTGGTACATAACATCTGGACGCCGATTCCCGAAGAGTTTGACGACTATATCGCGCGCCCCAAGCCGAATGGTTATCAGTCCTTACATACAGTGGTGATTGCAGAGGATGGCCGGGCGCTGGAGGTACAGATCCGTACCCATGAGATGCACCGCTTTGCCGAATATGGCGTCGCAGCGCACTGGCGTTACAAGGAAAGTGGCGGCTCAAGCTTTTCTGCGCAGAAGTACGACGAAAAAATCGCATGGCTGCGGCAGCTTCTTGCATGGAAGAGTGAAGTGGCCGATGCTGTGGTCGGCCATGAAGAAGATATACAGCGCGAATGGGTCGAAAAGCTCAAATCCGCAGCGCTCGACGATCGCATCTATGTACTGACGCCGCAGGCCCGTGTCATAGAGTTGCCGAATGGCGCTACGCCGATCGATTTCGCCTACCACCTGCACACCGACGTTGGTCATCGCTGCCGGGGCGTGCGCGTCGATGGCGCAATGGTGCCGCTCAATACGCCGCTCAAAAACGGCCAGACAGTGGAGATCATTACCGCACGTGGTGGCGCAACTGGTCCTTCGCGCGATTGGCTCAGCCCGGGTTATGTCGCCAGCGCGCGCACCCGGGCCAAAGTGCGTGCCTGGTTCAATGCGATCGAGCAGCAGGAAACGTTGTCCCACGGACGCGGCTTGGTTGAAAAAACCCTGCAGCGTGAAGGCAAGACTGCGATCAATCTGGAGGAGCTGGCACACAAGCTCGGCTTTACGAAACTTGACGATCTGTTCCTGGCAGTCGGCAAGGAAGAGTTCAGCCTGCGCAATATCGAGAATCTGCTGCATGCCGATGACGCGCAAAAAGGCGCAGCCAAAGCGCCTGTGGATGACACTCTTGTGCCGAACAAGAGTCGCGCTTCAAGCGTCGTCCAAGGTGCCAGATCCGGCGTGCTGGTTGTCGGCACCGAAGGGCTGATGACGCAGCTCGCCCGGTGTTGCAAGCCGGCGCCGCCGGATGAAATTGTCGGGTTCATTACGCGCGGTAAAGGTGTGTCGATCCACCGGGCGAACTGCAAGAATCTGGCGCAGATGCGAACGAAGGCACTTGAACGCGTGATTCAGACAACCTGGGGTGATTCCGCAAAGGATACTGTTTACCCGGTTGATATTTTTATTCTGGCAAACGACCGGCAAGGCCTATTGCGGGATATCTCAGAAATATTCTCGCGCGAGAAAATCAACGTCATTGGCGTCAGCACCCATAGCGCCAAAGGACAGGCTCGCATGTCATTCACCGCTGAAATTCCATCAACAGCGCAGCTGCAAAAGGCGCTGATGATTATTCGTGATGTCAGTGGCGTGCTGGAAGTGCAGCGGCAGTAGGGCGTTACTCTTTAATTGCTGACCGTACGCAGATCGGCAACCGGCTCCTGCCCGAATCTTTCGCTCAAAAGATAGTCCACCAGGTGCTTTGCACATGCCATCGGACTGGAGAGTTCACCATTGCGCTTTAACGCGTCAAACCGTTCGCGAACGGGGAATTGTTCAAGAGGCGTTGCGCGTATTTCGGCTTGCATATCTGTATCGATTATTCCGGGAGCGAGACTGCAAATCCGCAATGTGCTTGTCTTATCCAACGCTGCTGCGCGTGCATGCTGATCAAGTGCTGCCTTCGTCGCACAATAGACGCTCCAGCCGGGGTAAGCGGTTCGACCGGCGCCACTGGATACATGCAGGATGCGCCTGTCTCTTGCTTGGAGTGTGGCGGCAACAACTGCATTGGCCAGCATCATTGGTGCGGCGACGTTCAGCGCGACTGCACGTTGGATCATGCGCACGTCTTGCGTGCCTATCGCACCGATGGGTTGCACTATTCCAGCGTTGTTAATGAGAAGAACGCTCTTGCAGTCGGCAAGAAAGCTGCTCAACGTATCAGTCTCAAGCCAATGCGTTACGGCTGTCAGATCTGACAGATCAATTTCGACCTGCGTAAGATTCCCGGAGAATTGTTTGCCAAGCTGGCTATTACTTGTTCTGGCGAGCCCCAATACAGGAATGTTTTGGGAAATAATGTCCGCGGTTATTGCAGCGCCAAGCCCGCGGGTATGTCCAGTAATAATGGCTTTCATAACCGTGATTGTATAAACGGATTTTTAATCCGGAGGCGCTTATTGTAAGACGACCACCGGAAAATCCGGTTTTGCAGCGCCTATCGACTGCTGCCCATTCAATGCTTATGGCCTCGCAAGGAAGGCGCACTTTTGAACGAGGGCTCACGCCTGATAATCGCGAATCCTGCAAATATGGCCGATGAAACAAGGCAGGCGGTTATGAGCGGTGTTAAAAACGCAAATAAACTTGCTACATAGGCGTCTGCCCTTGATCCAAACTGTTGGGTAAGCCACAAGAATATTCCCCCGAGAGCAAGGCCGCTAGCCCATTGGCCGAAGAAACGCGCAGTTGCGGCTCTTGAACTAAGCTGCTCTATTGACTGCCAAGGCAAAGTCGCCGACAGGCCGGAGCCAATCCGTTTCGCTGCCCCCCATAAGAGGCCGAGCAGGAAACCAAACCAGAATGCGCATTCAATAAAGAGAGTCCAGAAATCGCGCACAAAGTTGCGCAGTTCCGCGTTGCCGCTGTCAATCGGCCAGAAAGCGATCATAGTGCCGATAGCTAAGGCGAACCCGGTAGCCATCCACACAGAAACTAAAAACTGATCTTTCCAGTAGTTAAATTCCGCGTCTACATCTTCATTAATATTTAGCCGCTTCAAGAAGTCGAGCACCATTTCTGCCTCCATCAGAACCGATTGTTATCTGAATAGATGCACGGTATCGAAGGCAGATTCAATTTATGATTTGCGAATTCTCAAGTGGGTAAAAAATAAACTCTTCCTTCTCTATACTTAAAGAACCGGCGGCCATAGAAGCATAGAAGGCCGGCTTAACAATTCACGCCGTTACGCAATCGATGGACACTCAACACCTGGAACTTTTGATAAGTTGTGAAATGCCATTTGGGAAGTACAAAGGCCGAGTGATTGCTGATTTACCTGGGCATTATCTGGGGTGGCTGGCACGAGAGGGATTTCCGAAAGGGGAGATTGGGCGCTTGCTCGCGTTGATGTACGAACTGGATCACAATGCTCTAAGACATTTACTTGATCCGCTACGCAAGCAGCGAAGGTACTAGGCGTGTTGCATGGACGCGGGGCTAAACAGTCCGGGACGTCCATATCTTTAGTAGAAGAGCTTCCTGTAAATCCGGAGTTAACACGATGGCGATGAATGACACCTATGCAGTGACAGAGCCGGCTCGTTCCGCGGTGGATATTCTTGATGGCCCGACGGTACTGGAGTTCGGTGCTCCATGGTGTGGATACTGTCTCGCTGCACAACCGCTTTTAGCCTTGGCTTTTGCCGACTATCCGGAAGTACGTCACATCAAGATTGAAGATGGCAAGGGGCGCGCGCTCGGTCGTTCTTTCCGGGTAACGCTTTGGCCGACTCTGGTTTTTTTATCTGAGGGCAAGGAAGTGGTGCGTCTGGTTCGCCCAAGTGATTCTGGCGCGATTCGCCATGCTCTGACGCAGATTTCTCGAACAAGTTAAAGCCCGGTAAATTTGGAGGGAAGCTTGGAATCAGTCGATCATCCGAGGGATTTTACCGTCCAGATAATCAGCCCGATACTGATGGCGGCAGATAAGGCAATGCATGCAACAGCCTGAAGCTTGTTGAAGTTGAAATAAATCTTCGCGTCAGAAGCAGTAACTTTTTGACTTTGACTATTCATTGCGTTGCCTAGATGTATTACGGACGATTGCTGCGACTCATTGTATAGAAACCCTGCTGCAGATCAATAGCTGGCTCTATAACGTCTACATTAATTTTGTTGAGCGCGGTCAACTTAAAAAGAAATGTAAAGAAACTTCAGGCGGGAAAAAAGAAAGCCCGCGAACCTTGCGATTTGCGGGCTAAATCCAATTCAAGAAGAGTTGGAGGAGACAGAAGAACTATATCGTAGCTACCATAAGGGGTCTGCTTTATTGTGGCAATATCAGATATTCACAAGTTTTATATCTTGCGGTGAGGCTTTGCTGCAAATTTAGCCTTCGAAGCAGGTTTTGCTTTTTTATCAAAAGATTTTCCGCAATTTCCTCGCTTTAAAAGCGATCCGGCCCCCGATGGGGCAGATTGCCGAGGCACCAAGTGCTTTTCACTGTTACCGATTAGATCGGCACGCCCCATGCGTAGCAGTGCTTCGCGCAAGATAGGCCAGTTTTCCGGATCGTGATAACGCAAGAAAGCTTTATGCAAGCGACGAATTTTCCCGGCACGTGGCGTCTCAACCGCCTCTGAATCCGCCGAAATCTTGTGCAAGGGGTTCTTTCGACCGTGATACATGGCGGTCGCCATGGCCATGGGTGTGGGCACGAATGCTTGAACCTGATCAAGCTGGAAATTGTTTTTCTTCAGCCACAACGCCAGATTCAGCATGTCTTCGTCGGTCGTGCCCGGATGGGCGGCAATGAAATAGGGGATCAGGTACTGTACCTTGCCGGCTTCCTTCGAATAGCGTTCAAACATTTCCTTGAACTTGTGATACGGCCCCATCCCTGGTTTCATCATCTTGGACAGTGGACCTTCTTCGGAGTGTTCTGGCGCGATTTTCAACAATCCACCGACATGGTGCGTAACCAGTTCCTTCACATATTCCGGAGAGCGCACCGCAAGGTCGTAACGGAGGCCGGAGCTGACCAGTATCTTCTTGATGCCCGGGATTGCACGTGCCTTGCGGTACAACTGGATAAGCTTGCTGTGGTCGGTGTTCAGGTTCACGCAAATGCTCGGATACACGCAGGACAGGCGGCGGCAGGTTTCCTCAATCTTTTTATCCTTGCAGGCGAGACGATACATATTGGCAGTCGGCCCGCCGAGGTCGGAAATCGTACCGGTAAAGCCCTTGGTTTTGTCCCGGATCAGCTCGATTTCGCGCAGGATCGAGGGTTCTGAACGGCTCTGGATGATGCGCCCCTCATGTTCCGTGATCGAGCAAAAGGTACATCCGCCAAAACAGCCACGCATGATGTTGACCGAGAAACGAATCATTTCCCATGCCGGAATCCGCGCGTTGCCGTAACTCGGATGCGGAGCACGTGCATAAGGAGCGTCGTATATTCCGTCCATCTCCTCCATGGCCATTGGCAGCGGCGGCGGATTCAGCCAGACGTCGCGCTCACCATGTGCCTGCACCAGTGCGCGTGCATTGCCCGGATTGGACTCAAGGTGAAACACCCGCGATGCGTGCGCATACAGTGTCGGATCATCCAGCACTGCTTCATACGATGGCAGGCGCACGACTGTTTTGTCATGCTGCGCTTTCAATGCCGCCTGGCGTTCTTCGCGCGAGAGAATCAGCACGGGCTGCTCAGACTTCGGTTCGGTCGCGCAGCTGGCGGTTTCTTTCGACTTCATCTCATACGGGTCGGGATGCGGTTCAATGCGGCCCGGCGTATCGTAGCGGGTCGAGTTCGCCTCACTCCAGTCCGCAGCGGGCTTCCAGCCTCTGGGCACCATAAACGCGGTGCCGCGCAGATCGCGGATAGTTTTGATCGATTCGCCTGCGGCAAGTCGATGGCTCAAGTCAACCAGCGCACGCTCGGCATTGCCGAACAACAGAAGATCGGCCTTGGAATCCGGTAGCACTGAACGCCGTACCTTGTCCGACCAGTAATCGTAATGCGCGATGCGGCGCAGGCTAGCTTCGATGCTGCCGATAATAATGCTTGTATCCGGATAGGCTTCACGTGCACGCTGCGCATACACTACCAGGGTCCGGTCAGGGCGCTTGTCGCGTTCGCCGTTGGGAGTGTATGCATCTTCTGAACGGATCTTGCGATCGGCCGTATAGCGGTTGATCATCGAATCCATATTGCCGGCGGTGACGCCGAAATACAGATTGGGCCTGCCCAGCGCACGAAATGCCTCCGCCGAATGCCAGTCCGGCTGGCTGATAATGCCGACCCGAAAACCCTGCCGTTCCAGCAGTCTCCCGATCAGCGCCATGCCAAAGCTGGGATGATCGATATAGGCGTCTCCTGTGATCAGGATGACATCGCAGGAGTCCCAGCCGAGCGCATCCATCTCCGCGCGCGACATCGGCAGGAAGGGCGCCGGCGTAGTGTAATCAGGCCGAAAGCGAGGATAGGAAAACAGGTTCTTGGGTGCATTCATGGTGGGCGGATTGTACCGGAAATGCCTTGCTTCAAACGTTGGCGAGCATCTCATCGCTGCCTGTGGCGGATAGGAACGAAGTCGAGTTCGACAGGCTTTGTGCCAGCTCGTTCTGACAAACACTTAACGAATAATCGTACCCGGCGGAGGAGGCGGTGGCGGGGCGGGAATGCGTTCCTGATAATCCCTGAAAAAATGGTTCGCCAGCCCGCCAGCCATAGGTATGCGATGTCCCTTTGCATACATACACTGTTGATAACCAATGTCGTAACGGTGCTGCAGCCGTGCTGCCGATGTTTCTGCTGCGCCCGCACCTGATAAGCCGCCAAGCGCAAGACCGGCGCCCGCACCGACCGAGGCGCCACGACCCCCATCTGCAGCGGCGCCCGCAGCGGCGCCAAGTACCGTGCCAACCGCTGCGCTACTGACTCCACTAGCGAAACCAGTACCCTCAGCGGTGCGACCGGACACTTGTCCGTAGGCGAATTGTTTGCAAATTTCATTATCGCCGCGGAACTGTTCAAAACTTTTTCCCGTGCCCGGCAGCACCATCACACTCGGCTCGTTTGGAGGCGTCGTGGTGCATGCGCCAAGTAGCAGGCATGTCACGGGAATTAACAGTTTTCCGGGGTTTTTGGTAGTCATGGCATTACCTCAAGTTGGGAGGCTGTGGGGGAACAAGTTGCCAGCCCTGAGGACATTCCTGAACATAGGGATAATAGTTTTGCTTGCTTTGACAGTAGTACCACCAATAATTCAGTGGCTGTCCTGCTGCCACTGGGTCGTTGTCTTGTTCGATATAGACGGGTGGCGAAGGAACGGTAATAACGGGCGGATAAATATAGTAATCAGGCGGGCGATACTCCCAAGGAGTAGCCAAGGGAACACCCAGCATTATGCCCACCTGAGCATGACTATGTGCGTGCCTTGGACCATGACGAGGGCCGGCCCATGCATTGCCAAATGCCAGCAATGTCGTTAACAAGGCGATAAAAAATCTTGGCTGCAGCCATCTCATGACGGCATCCTTTTCTGCGAGGAAGTGGTACTGCCGTATTACAGAGCTCTACTGTATTAATGATTTGACGGCGGGCATCGACGTAAGTTCTATAGCAACTTCGGCCAAGAAAAGTGTCTTCCCTCGGGGCTATCCCTATGGTGATCTTGTTCTGATTTCATTTGCCAATGGTGCCTTCCTCTACACGGCGGAACTACCCTGTCTGGCTCTTATCAAATTTACTCGCTCTGAATACGTAAAAAGGAGAAATGTCATGCAACCGAACGACGTTCAACAGCGATTCAATCAGATTGAAAACACTATTCACCATGCAGCGAAATGCTGTGCCCAAGCGCAGGCGGTGCCGATGGATTTGAAAGACAGTATCCAGCAGCTCGACCAGATGGCGATTCATGCAAGGAACATTCTGCAATCCCAGGACGAGAACCAGATTCGGCAGTGTGTAGATGAGCTGGAGGAGCTAGGGGACCGCGCCAAGGATGCATGCGAGCATTCGACGGGCAATCTGGATGGGGAACTCAAAACAGCGGTCATGCAGGCGCATCGCGAGCTGTCCGACCTGAAGCACCAACTGCACTGAGTTTTTGCGTATTTCCTCGCGAAGGCGTGGCTCCTTCGCGAGGTTTCTTCATTATTACTTTCCGGGCACTACATCCGGCAGTACGACATTCACATCCAGCACTTCAAGGTTGCCTTGCCGATCAAGTGAAATCTTGATGTCGTCGGCATTTACCTTCGCATATTTGGAAATTACAGCGATCAGTTCCTTGTGCAGTGCGGGCAGGAAGTCCGGACCATCGCGACCGTTACGCTCGCGCGCGATGATGACCTGCAAACGCTCCTTTGCTGCACTGGCGCTCTTGGGTTTGGTATTGAACAGGAATGAAAGTAGCGCCATGTCACTTACCCTTAAACAGTCTCTGGAACAGTCCAGGTTTCTCGTAAGCGGTAAAGCGCAGCGGGACTTCATGACCGAGGAAGCGCGCAACCACATCCTGGTAGGCATCGGACACATCGCTGCCAGCCATGTGAATGGCAGGATTGCCTTGATTCGACGCATGCAATACGGTTTCAGATTCCGGGATGATGCCGATCAGGGGAATACGAAGAATCTCCTGCACATCCGTAAATGACAGCATTTCGCCTGCTTCAACGCGCTTGGGCATGTAGCGGGTAATCAGCAGGTGTTCCTTCACCGGCTCGCCGCCATTCAGGGCGCGGCGTGACTTCGCCTGAATGATGCCGAGGATCCGGTCGGAGTCGCGTACCGACGATACTTCCGGGTTGGTAACAACGATTGCTTCGTCGGCAAACGTCAATGCCATGACTGCGCCATGCTCGATACCGGCTGGTGAATCGCACACGATGTATTCGAAGTCCATCTTTGCGAGTTCATTCAGCACGCGCTCGACGCCCTCTTCGGTCAGCGCATCCTTGTCGCGTGTTTGTGAAGCCGGAAGCACGAACAGGTTATCGCAGTGCTTGTCCTTGATCAGAGCCTGATTGAGGGTCGCTTCATTGTTGACGACATTGATGAGGTCATATACGACGCGCCGTTCACATCCCATGATCAGATCGAGATTGCGCAGCCCCACGTCAAAGTCGATGACCGCTGTCTTGTGCCCGCGCAAGGCCAACCCTGATGCAAAGCTGGCGCTGGAGGTGGTTTTCCCGACGCCTCCTTTACCGGACGTTACCACAATGATTTTCGCCACGAACAAACTCCTTTCAGAAAATACGAATAACGACTAAGCGTGAATGGGAAGCAGATCCAGCCGGTCTCCCACGAGACGGACCTGGGCAGGCTTCTTTACCAGGTCCTTTGGCAAACCACCCTCAAATGTACGATACATGCCAGCGATAGAAACCAGCTCCGCCTCCATGCTCAGGGCAAAAATCCGTGCCTGGGTATCACCACTGGCACCGGCCAACGCACGGCCTCGCAGGGGAGCGTAAATGTGGATGCTGCCGTCGGCAATCAGCTCGGCGCCATTGTTGACTACGGCGGTGACAATCAAGTCACTGCCGCGAGCATAGATGCGTTGACCCGCGCGTACGGGAGCATCGATGATCATTGCCGACGGCGCAATCACTGGTTGTGCGGGAACAACTTCGACCGCAGGAGCGACTGCAGGTGCAGGTGCTTCTGTCTCCATCTGTTGGAGTTCCTGTCGAGGCTGGGCCAGTGTGTCGATACTGAGGCTGCTTGCCACAATCGATGCTTCCATACTGGCGGGTGCTCCGCGCACTGCCACGGGATTCAGGTTGTAAGACTTGAAAAGCGAGACTAGCGACGGCCAGTCGACCCCATCTTCGGAGAGGTCGCAGGAACCGATATCGATTACGGTAAATTCGTTGTCGAAATAATCTGCCGCGTCACCGGTCATGCTCTTCATGGCGGCATCCAAAATGGCAAGATCGACAGTGCGGAGGATGGCAGCCACGGCAACCACGGTGGAGATCTTGATTTCTATCGGCTTGTTGCTTTGATTTTTTGACATAAATGTTAATCGGTGAATATGCGTTTGGATAACGCACCTATTCCGCAAGGAAAGCATTTTGCTGTCTTGCCCAGTCGCCTACCAAATGAAACGGGCCGCATTTGAAAGCGGCCCGAAGGTGCAGGAAAACAACTGGGGAAATATGCAGCGCCTTCAGTAAAACTGCTCGCCATTCGTTCTATGCTCGCGGCTATTATACCTGTTGCTACCGCGCCATTTTCGCGATTGTACGCTCTATTTTTGCGCTACCTTGCCGCTTGGAATTGATTTGATGCCACTCGTATATGGGGCATAAGGTGTTTCCGTCAGCCGCCTAGCGTAACTTGGGATCATGCCAAGAACATGGGGGAATGGAAGGATAGAAGGAGGATCGAGGCGAATTCATCGCATCGGTACTTTTTCGCTCAGACGCCAGTACTTTCGAAGCAACTGCACCACATTAAGATCAATCCCGGCGGGCAGGTGTGTCCAGGTGCCACCTTCCTTGTGAAGCCTCTGCAAGCGCCGCGATTTGATGTTTACTTCCTGCACCGGCAATCCATGCGCATGGTAGAACGCCAGTTCTGCCTCGAGGTGAAGATCACTTTTGAAGAACAACCATTCTTCAACGAATTTTGATTGTATACGCTCCAGTTCGTGACCCACGGATTCCGGTATCGGGCAGCGGATTTCATCCTTGGTTGGCGGGTAGTCGATCATCCATGGACCATACACATCATCTTGGATACTTCGATAAAGGCGTGGCGCGTGATTGGCGTAAAAATGCTCGACCATGAAAAAGGCCGCAGAAAAGTATAGGCTTCGCGCCTCGATATGCCAGCCATAAATATCGTTACCGGACTCGAAATAAAACAGCGCAAAAACAGAGCCCAGTTTTCCTGGCGAGTATGAAATGTATACCTTGGGCTGCATTCACTCATAGCCTAACCAAGCAGACCGGAATCTGCTTTTACCATCGAGGCGGGCTGAATCGGGGCACACTTTTTCTCAAGAGTCTTCGGTAAGCCTGGCGATTCGTTTGCCTCCGGCACGTTTTTCATAATTCATATGACAGCTTGACGTTCAGCTGGTTCGCCGCATTCCGAAGGCAAAAAAACTGAAAGTCATGGAGATGCAATAAACAAATTGATGGGAGTTTTTATGTGAGATGGGGAGTGTGTGGCTATCTGGAGAAGAGGTGCATAACGTGAGAATCCTCAACACCATGTATCGAACTAATTTGTAATGTGCTGATCGAAGTTGCAAGTTTTCGTAGCCATTGATTGCAACCGCTTCAGCAGAACGCCGCAAAAGAATCGGAATTCATGTCAGTCACGGAGCGGTATTGGCTCCGAAGCCCAACCTCAAAAAAATTATCAACACAGAATAAAAGGGGAATACATGAATGAACGACGAGTAGCTCTTGTAACCGGCGGCATGGGTGGCTTGGGTGAAGCAATTTGCCATAAGTTGTACAGTGCCGGATACCGTGTGGCGACCACCTACTCTCCACAGAACGATCATGCAGATGCCTGGCTCGAGGCCCAGGAAAAAGAAGGCTTCGAGTTCTCCGCATACAAACTTGATGTTTCTGACTATAACTCCTGTCAGAGCGGAGTAATGAAGATTGTTGGCGACATGGGGCGGATCGATATCCTGGTAAATAATGCCGGTATTACGCGTGATGCGACGCTCAAAAAGATGACGCTTGAAGATTGGAACGCGGTGCGGCAGACGAATATCGACAGCATCTTCAATATGACCAAGCCGGTGCTTCACGGCATGCTTGAAAATCAGTGGGGACGCATTATCAATATATCTTCAGTCAATGGCCAGAAGGGGGCCTTTGGCCAGACCAACTATGCCGCAGCAAAAGCGGCTGTTCATGGCTTTACGAAGGCGCTGGCCTTGGAAGTGGCAAGCAAGGGTATTACGGTTAATACTGTCTCGCCAGGTTACTTGCGCACGAAAATGGTCATGAAGGTACCCAAAGAAATTCTCGAGACAAAAATCATTCCGGAGATTCCTGTCGGACGCTTGGGAGAGCCAGATGAAGTAGCCGCCCTGATTGCTTACCTTTGTTCCGACAATGCAGGATTCGTAACTGGCTCAAATATCGCAATAAACGGTGGTCAACACATGTACTAAAAAAATCTAGTGCCGGTTGTGGGGCGAAACAGAACAGGTTTCGCCTCGTGCATGCAGCCGTCACAGACGGAGACAAAAGTATCTTCTTTTTATTCGCCCGGTGACTCTTCTCTCATTGAAGTTTTGTCCTTGTTGGGGCGCGTTGTTAATGAGAGTGACGAAAGCCAAAAGAAAAAATAGCCGCGATTATCAAGGCGCTTGATTCCTCTCAAACTGCGAAAAGGGTGAGTGGAAGAGTGTATCGGATGCGGCGAAAATATCTCGACTCCCCAAGCTTCCTTTCATTTGGATAATAAATGTATCGAGTGCGGGCATGTCCTACTTGTTTTCAGGAGAGTAATTATGCAAAACCTATTCAGCCCATTGATGAACATGTATCAAAATCAACTGGATGCATCGCGCAGATGTGCAGAGGCATTTTTTTCAGGGACGGGGAAGATTGACCGAATGCTGATCGATGCTACACATCGTGCTTTTGACAACCAGATGAATTTTGTACAGGAAATTACAACTGCTCAGGATCCTCGTGCGTTGGGCAATACCGTTCGGTCTCGCTTCATGTCACGAAATTCAGATGAAGCCGTCAATTACCAAAAAGAAATTATTCAGATTTATGCAGAGATGCAAAATGAAATTGGAAAATCAATGCAGGATTGTATTGAACGGCTTGGCATGCCCGCGACAGGCAATGCAACAAGAGGCCTTGAAACTTCTCCGGAGCAAGCAAACGATGCTGCGTTTAATCCGATGACAAGCATGTTCTCTGTGTGGGAGTCGGCATTCAAGGATGTGGCTGCGCTCGCAAAGAAAAACATGTTGGCTGGGGCTTCAAACATCGGTACGGATTTCAGCAAAAGGCAAACCGTGGATAAGCATGCGGATGTCGTCGCCGATCATATTCAGCAGAGTGGAAGTGCAGATGCAATGAGTGAAGAGGGTGGATCAGCAGTAAAAGAACACTCTTCGCTGGCGGGCAGCAAAAAGAAATGATGAATAGGCAGTAAAAAAGCGGCGGTAGTGCTAGGCAATTGCAAGCTATTAAGAGAAGAGAGTGAAAAATACAGATAACGCTTTGCACTAAGTAGGAGAGAACGGCATTTTTTAAAAATGTCAGGATCTTTGCAATGCAAACCTTTTTCTGTTGAATGAATATCGTGGACAAACAAAAAAGCCCATCTTTTCAGAAAGGGCTTTTTCACTGCAATGCTCAAGATAGCGTACTTTTATACGGCTGCGAGTTGCCCCCAATCGGAATCAGGTTGTTGTGGAGTTTGAGTGGCCTGTTTCAATTTTTTCGAGGCAACCTGTTTTGCGCGCGAACTTGAAGGGGGCAGGCGGCGCAGGGTTTTGAGTGCGTCTGGGTCCTTAATTCCAATAGAGCGCTGATCGACAGTAATCAAGCCGATTTCATTAAATGCCGATAATGTGCGACTTACAGTTTCAAGTGTCAGCCCGAGATAACTTCCAATTTCATGGCGCGTCATTCGCAGATTGAATAATTTGCTGGAATAGCCCATATCTGCATATCTTTCGGACAGATTGACTAGAAACCGTGCAACCCGTGCCTCTGCACTCAATGCCCCCAACATACTTACCATGGCCTGTTCGCGCACAAGTTCGCGGCTCATTACGCTATACATTGCATGTTCAAATTCCACATGAGCGCGTCCAAGAGCAGTCAGTTTTTTGAAAGGCAATAAAATCAGGTCGCAGTTTGATAAGGCAACCGCTTCAGAGGCGTAGCGTTTGGTATGGATGCCATCCACACCGAATAAATCGCCTTTCATGGGAAAGCTGAGAACCTGTTCGTTGCCGAATTCATCAATCAGTACAGTTTTGAGAAATCCAGAGTGAACGATATACAGAGTGTCGAAGGGTTGACCGATGGTGTGGATGCGTTGACCCGTCTTGAACTGAACATGCTGGAATAACAGTTCCTCATCGGTATGAATAGCCGCCGAGGGGATTCGCAGAACATCGCATAGTTCTTTCAGATTTGACCAAAGTTTTCCCTGTCGCTGCCAGCCAGCCTCAAGAGATGATGAGTGCAAAGTCGAAGGTGGTGAGTCGGAACGGATTTCAGACATTTGCGTTGACAGCATGATCATCTCCTAAATTAAGTACATCGAATATGTTTCGCGCAGCAAATTCGCATGCACGGTCGCCTACTGAATCACTATTTTGTTATTGAAAAGTTTTCCTGCGGGGCGATGAGCTGCTTGTAAGAAACAGCAAGAGGCTTGTCTTTCTGTCATACCCAGTTGGAATGCTCAGTATCGCAATCGCAATAAGCAATTGCTATCGGCAAGGGCTGAATTGGAATGTAGGGGAGTCGCGATCAATGTAGGAATAGACCTACATTTATCAGGGGATTTTGCTGATATCCAGCAGAAGATTCAGGCTTTTTTGGGAGAGAGGATTTATGTTGCTTTGGGGGGGAATGTTAAACGCCTAGTTCAAAAAACTAGTTTTTTAAAGGGCCAAGCAATCTATGTTGCACCGCATACTGCACCATTTCTGCCAGAGAGTTCATGTTCATTTTTGTCAGAATCCGGGTTTTATGCGTGCTGACGGTCTTGGCGCTTAAATGTAGAAAGTCTGCGATTTCGGTAATCGACTTGCCACTGACTAAAAGAGTAAATACTTCGAATTCACGATTGGATAGCTGTTTATGCGGCAACTCTTCGTTGGAAGGCATCACGTCCATGGCAAGTTGTTCCGCCACTTCCAAGCTGATATACGGTCGACCAGAGGCTACTTTACGAATGGCGCTCACTAATTGCGTTCCGGCACTTTCCTTTGTCAGGTAGCCACGCGCCCCTGCTCTAATTGCTCGTACTGCATATTGTTCTTCTTCATGCATCGTGAGGATGAGAATAGGGAGCTTGGGTACTTCATCCTTTATTTGCCTGATTAATTCCACGCCACTGCGGCCTGGCATCGACAAATCAAGCATCAATAGGTCAAAACCGCCTTTGCGGACATGAGCTAAGGCTTCAAAACCGTCCACTGCTTCTCCAACGACTTCAATATCGTCGGCCCCATCAAGAATACGCTTAAGTCCTTCGCGCATGATAGTGTGGTCGTCGGCGATTACGATACGAATCATAGATGTGGTGTCGATGGGGTGAGTTGAGATAACGCTAATAGTGGATCAATGTTGCCTGAAAAATAGCTTGCAACGTTATGTCGCATTGCATTTCAGAATTAATGGCGTGTCGAAATATCAATGCGGTGTTTAATTACAATTACTTATAGCCTTCTTGCTTGTTTTTGGGTTGGTTTTAAAGCCAGTGTTATCGCTTTGAATCATAACATTGACTTGCATTTTAGTGAGTGGAATGACAATTTTTTACGGTTTTACATTCGCAGGAGTGTTGGAAGG
>DATFAZ010000080.1:0-2978 GCA_035254105.1 Noviherbaspirillum sp.
CCTCGGTTTCACCACCCTGCGCAACCGCGTCATCATGGGATCGATGCACACCGGGCTGGAGGACCGCTTCTACCATTATCCGAAGCTGGCCGCGTATTTTCGCGAACGCGCGAAAGGCGGCGTTGGCCTGATCGTGACCGGAGGCATTTCGCCCAACCGCCAGGGCTGGCTGCTCCCCTTCGGTGGAACGATGAGCAATGTCGTCGACGTGATGAACCATCGCTGCGTGACTGACGCCGTGCATGAAGAAGGCGGCAAGATCGTGATGCAGATCTTGCATGCGGGCCGCTACGGTTACCAGCCCTTCGTGGTGTCGGCCTCGGCGATCAAATCGCCGATCTCGAAGTTCAGACCGCGCGAGCTCGACGAGAAGGGCATGGCGCACACCATTCGTGACTACGCACGCTGCGCGAAGCTGGCGAAGCGCGCCGGCTACGATGGCGTGGAGATCATGGGCAGCGAAGGTTACCTGCTCAACCAGTTCCTGTGCGCGCGCACCAACCGGCGCACCGACCAATGGGGCGGCCCGATCGAAAACCGCATGCGCCTGCCGGTGGAAATCGTCAGACAGGTGCGTGAAGCGGTCGGCACGGATTTCATCATCATGTATCGCCATTCGCTGCTCGACCTGGTTGAAGGCGGCAATACCTGGGATGACGTGGTTGCTGTGGCAAAGGCGCTGGAAGCTGCCGGGGTCAACATCATCAACACCGGCATTGGCTGGCATGAGGCGCGTGTACCGACAATCGTTACCTCGGTGCCGCGTGCCGCATTCCGCACACTGGCAGGACGGCTGCGCAAGGAAATCTCGATTCCCGTCGTCGCCTCGAACCGGATCAATACACCGGACGTTGCCGAAGACATCATCGCGAGCGGTGATGCCGATATGGTATCGATGGCCCGGCCTTTCCTGGCGGACCCAGACTTCGTGAACAAGGTGGCGGCTGGCCGTGCCGACGAAATCAATACCTGCATCGCCTGCAATCAGGCATGCCTCGACCATACCTTCGCCAACAAGCGCGCAAGCTGCCTGGTCAATCCACGCGCCGGGTACGAGACCGAGCTGGTGTATGTTAAAACCGCGCAGCCGCGCCGGATTGCGGTAGTCGGTGCCGGCCCTGCCGGTTTGTCTGCCGCTACCGTCGCTGCGGAACGCGGCCATCGCGTCACGCTGTTCGATGCAAGCGACCGCATCGGCGGCCAGTTCAATTTTGCGATGCGTATCCCGGGCAAAGAAGAATTCGCGGAGACGCTGCGCTATTTCCGGCGGCGACTGGAAGTCACCGGCGTAGAGCTTGTGCTGAACAGGAAGCTCACGCGCGAGGAGCTGTTGCAGCAAGGTTTCGATGAAGTGATCGTCGCCACCGGCATCGTTCCGCGCACGCCAAAGATCGACGGCATCGGGCATCCGAAAGTGCTGTCTTACCTCGACGTGTTAAAGCGCAATGCCAGCGTGGGGGAACGGGTTGCGGTGGTGGGAGCAGGCGGCATCGGCTTCGACATCAGCGAATTCCTGCTGCATGACCCGCATGTCTCCCTGCCCGTGCCGCTGGAAAACTGGCTCGATGAATGGGGCGTGGACCTGCACGCAGGCATCGATGGCGGTTTGCGTATGCCGAAACCGGAGAAACCAGTTCGCCAGATCTATCTGTTGCAGCGAAAGGCATCGAAACTGGGCGCATCGCTGGGCAAGACATCCGGCTGGGTACATCGCGCAACGCTGCAACGCAAAGGCGTGAAGATGATCGGCGGGGTCGAATACCGGAAGATCGACGATCAGGGCCTGCATATCACCGTCAATGGCGAGCCGCGCGTGCTGGAAGTCGATCATGTCGTGATCTGCGCCGGCCAGGATTCGCTGACCGAACTGATGCCGAAAGAGCAGGACAACACGAGTCCGCGCTTCCACCTGATCGGCGGCGCTGCACTGGCCTCTGAACTGGATGCCAAGCGCGCGATCAGGGAAGGAGCGGAACTCGCGGCCAAACTGTAATCGCATGAAAACTCCGGCTGACCGAATATATCGTTCTAAAGATTCACTGCCCTACAACCGGTAGGGCAAGCACAATCGGTCAGCCCCCTATTCTCTTGCATGAGAATAATCAAGACTGCTGCTTTCAGGCATTTCCTATCCTGTATGTTCCGCTACGATTGCCGGAATAATCGCGCTCGGAGACAGCGATGCAGGAAAAGGTCATCATCCTCGCCACACCGGTTTTCTTCGTTCTGATTGCCATCGAGCTGATCGTCGGCTTGCTGCGCCGGCGCAATTCCTATCGTCTCAACGATGCAATCAACAGTCTGAGCCTCGGCATATTGAGTCAGGTCAGCGGCGTGTTCATGCAATTGCTGCGCATCGGCATCTATGCATGGCTGGTCGAGCGCATTGCGCTGTTTGATTTGTCGCTCACTAGCGTCTGGGTCTGGATTTCCGGTCTGCTGCTGTACGACTTCTGCTACTACTGGCTGCACCGGATGAGCCATGAAGTGAATGTACTGTGGGCAGCGCATGTAGTGCATCACCAGAGCGAGGATTACAACCTGTCGACCGCGCTGCGGCAAACCAGCAGCGGACCGTTGCTCGGCTGGATTTTTTACGTGCCGATGGCCGTCCTCGGTTATCCGGTGGAAGTCTTTGCCACTGTCGCACTGGCCAACCTGCTCTATCAGTTCTGGATTCATACGCAACAGATCGGCCGGCTCGGATGGTTCGACCGAGTGTTCGGTTCGCCGTCAAACCATCGCGTGCACCATGCGGTCAACGACATCTACCTCGACAAGAACTACGGCGGCATTCTGATGCTGTGGGACCGGTTGTTCGGCACCTTCATTGATGAACGCGAAGTTGAACATGGCGGCGAGCGCATCGTATACGGTACGCGCAGCCCGCTGCGCAGCTGGAACCCTGTCTGGGCCAACCTTGAAGGCTACAAGGCAATCTGGATCGACTGCTGGCGCACGCAGCGCATTCGCGACAA
>DATFAZ010000081.1:0-8429 GCA_035254105.1 Noviherbaspirillum sp.
AGTTGTGATCGGTGGTGTTCCTGGTGGCGGAGTGACCAGCGGTGCTGTGGCTGGCACCGGCGGCTGGTTTGTCAGCGCACCCGGGACGCCAGCCGGATTCTGATTGCCGTTCTGTGCTTCGCTGGTGTGCTGGCTGCGTACCGTCGCAGGGTTTGTGCCCTGATTGGGCTTGTACATTTCCGCCGCTTGTTCGCTGGTCGAGAAATCGACATCGGCGGTTGCTTCGGCGCGCACATTATCGGCGCCGACTATCGGCGTGATGATCGACTCGATGCGGCGGACGATACTCTGCTGAAGCTCCTGAACATATTTCAGCTGTGTGGGGTCAAGGCCATTGGCGCCCGGGCGCTTACCGTTTTCCGACAGCAGGTTGCCGCTCTGGTCTACCACGGTAACGTTTTTGGTGGGCAGTTCGGGCACGCTGCTGGCGACGAGGTGAACGATGGCGCTGACCTGTTGCGGATCCAGATTGCGACCCGGGTGCAGGTTCAGCAATACGGATGCTGTCGGCTTTTGCTGGTCTCTTACGAATACTGAATTCTTCGGCAGCGCCAGATGGACCCGTGCAGCCTGTACTGCGGCAACGGACTGGATCGAGCGGGCAAGCTCGCCTTCCAGCGCGCGCTGGAAATTGACCTGTTCAAGAAACTGCGAAATGCCGAGCTTCTGATTTTCCATCAGCTCGAAGCCGACATTGCCACCTTTGGGCAAGCCTTGTGATGCGAGTTTAAGGCGCGCGTCATGCACCCGATCTTCCGGGACGAGAATGGCACCGCCACCTTCAGCAAACTGGTACGGCACATTCATCTGTTGCAGCGACGCGACAATCGCGCCGCCATCACGGTCGGAGAAATTGGAAAACAGCACACGGTATTCCGGTTTCTTGCTCCACATCCATGCGCCCGCGACGATGGCGACTACGGCTGCGGCACCGATCCCGATAAGCATATTGCGCCCGCCCGGCGTCCGCGCAAAATTCATCAGGGACGGGGTGGTTGTGGTGGCAACCGCGCCTTCCTCTTGAACCATTACTGCCATGGTCGGCCTCCGGAAGCGCTGTTTTCGAGTGTGCTTGTGTTATTCACTTGTGTAATACCGCCAATTTGAACATATTGCCCTATCGTGAATTGTCTGCGCAGCGCAATATTTCAATCGTTTGAATAGAGCGCTTTTTCTGCTGCTTATCGGGCTGTCTGATATTGCGCCCGATGGTAAGGTGTGCGCATTGAGGGTGATTGCGTGCCGCTTATGTGGCAGCAACGCGCAGAAGGGAGTGAGAAATGAAACCAAGTGTGATCGACACAGGCCGCATCGAGTCAATGGTGGCGCAGTTAAAGGCCGCCGCCGCTGCAGCCAAGGGTGACATCAATCCGATTCAGGGAGAAAAAACTGCGGTCAAGGCAGATTTTGCCACTGCTTTGAAAGCCTCCCTCGACGATGTAAACAACACGCAGCAAAAGGCGGAGCAGCTTGGACAGCGTTTCGTGATGGGCGATGACAGTGTCAATCTGTCGGACGTCATGATCGCCATGCAAAAATCAAATATCACCTTCCAGGCCACCGTTCAGGTACGCAACAAGCTGGTCTCGGCGTATCAGGACATCATGAACATGCAGGTGTAATTTCGAAGGGCGCTTCCCGCACCGGGTGGCGCTGCAGTTTTTTATTGCCTGTTCTTCAATATTTCTTTCCGCTTCATCCCGAAGTTTCGCAAGCTGAATGCAGGCCTGCAGTTCAGCTCGTCAGCCCATTCCCGTCGTACGGGCATTCTGTTCACGTTCCAGTTTCGTAATGTAGCGCTGGATTGCCGCGATAGTCGCATTCGGCAGATCCACAAACATGAAGCCGAGACGGCGCGTGTTTTTGCCGTTGCTGAGAGTCAGATCGTGCGAATTCATCAGCTGAAGCGTCACTTCCACCGGGCTGCCAGGAAAATCGATCTTGCACTTTGTAAAAACTGTACCGATAGCGGAAGGGATGAGCTTCTTCTCGTCGACAACCGCGATACCTCCTCCGCTGACGTTATAAACCGGTAAAACCGTCGGCGTTGTTGCGCCGCCTTCTGCTGCGGGAACGGGGATCGTGCATCGTGCCGGACTGCTTACCGGGATCGCGACACGGTAGAACTCGCGCCGCTGCAAACGGACCATGCTTTCCGGAATCGGAATATAGAATGCCGGGCGGTCGTCATGCTCGCAGCTTTCAACATGCGATACAGAGAACTTGATGCGGATGTTTTCCAGGACCGTCTCGAAGGCGATATCGTCACTGTCGAGTACCCGCTGATTGGTCAAGGCACTTGGCGAGCAATCGATAATGACTATGCCTGCTGCATCGTCGACTTCCAGGATCGAAGTAACAACAGAATCTGCGCCATTGTTGGCCTGCATCCGGACCAACTGGTTACGCTCGCCGACAGTACGTAGCAAATTGGTAATTTCCCGGCGCGAACGAACCTGGTAGCGACTCAGGTCATGATCGTCGTCGTCAGTATTCAAAGTCATTTGGTGTTTCGGTCAAAATTAACATGCCTGATGTTGCTGTGGCGGACTGGCGTAATCATACCTTGTCAACGGGCTGCTGCGCAGCCTCAATCCAGTGTATCCAGGCCAATAATTCTGCTACGGCCCGGTAAAGTGCCGGAGGAATGTGGTCATCCAGCTCAACCTGGGTCAGTAGTGCAACCAATTCCTTTGATTCGTGGATGAAAACGCCATTTTCCTTGGCTCGTGCGATGATTTGTTCCGCAACCAGCCCTCGCCCCTTGGCAACGACCTTGGGAGCCGCATCCCCGGTCTGGTAGGCAAGCGCGACCGCGTTTTTGGGTGGAGGGGTGGGTGTCATGGCGCGTCATCGGTTTTTACGGCCAGATGCTCGAGCGGCGATCCGGCAGCATCCAGTGCGGAGGATAGCGCGCTGCCATGCATACGCAATAGGGCTGCGGTATCTTCATTTGCCGTGCGCACTTGAATCTGCACGCGCTCGCCGACAAGCCGGACCGTGGCCGATACGGTTCCCAGCGTAGGCATTTGAAAGCGCACCACGCTCTGCCAGACTCTTTCCTCGGCCTCGCCTTCTCTTCCGTGAGGAGTATCTTCGCTGACTTCCCACTCGATCGGTTGGCCCGGCCACAGTTCGCCTTGCCACACCACCCGCTGCTGTTCCAGCGTATTCAGTTGCAGGTTGATCATGCGGATGGAATCGCTGCTCATCGTTTCGGGGTTGGCAGTTCCGCGGGTATCTGTGGGCACCATGGCGGCTGATGCCGACGATGCCAGTCCATTCTCCGGGGTCTCCGCGACATTCGGCATCACGGCGCTTGCCACCTGCGCAGGAGGTGTATTCGTGGCCGTAGATGGTTGCGGCATTGCGTTTGCCGACGACAGGGGCTTGCCGTCCTTTTGCACGGCTGCCTGCAACAGATCCATTAACATCCGCGCAGCTTCCGGTTTTCCTTGCAGACTTTCGATAAGCCGCGTTAATTGTTGCATGGTTGCGTCAGGCGCATCCGCACCGGGAGCTGCTGCGCCAGAAGCCGAATCATTGGTATTTGCAACCGTGGCGCGCAGCGCGGCTGAAACCAGTTCAAGATTGCTGTTCTTCGCTTGCGGTTCGTACATGAGCGCCATCAAGGGGCGATGCCCGTTGGCCCATTGTTCCACATGCGATTCGTAGAACAGGCCGCTGAACGCGACCGCATTTTTCATCGCACCGGCAAGCTGTTCCGGTTCGATGCTGGATGACGATGTCAATGGTGTCTTGCCTACAATGACTTTTGGCGCACCTTCGTTTTGTGCCGCATGCAGAATGCGATCAATTAGCCGTCCAGCATTACTGAGAGAAGTCGTATTCTCTGCAGGTGGGGCGTTGAGCAGAAATGTTAGGCGAGGCTGCTTCGCCGTCAGCGTCAGATCCAGCGTTTCACCAATCTGGGTGCCGGCCGGCAGATTCATGCGTACGGCGGCATCGGCGACCTTGACCATAAAGGAGCCATCTTTCAGGTGCGACAGAACTTCAGCCCGGAAGAACGTGCCGAGCGCAATCCGCTCCAGGCGCTGGAAAACTTCTTGCCGCGCATCTCCGGTGAGTATGGTTGGCCTGGTTGCTTCAGGTGAAGCAACGGGCCGGGCACCAGCGAGGTCGGCCCGCGGAAGCATGTTTATCCTGACTGATTAGCGCCGTAAGCCTGAGACAGCTTGCGTTCGGCACCGGCGCTTCTCATCAGCACTGACAACTGCTCCATCCAGGGTTCCGTAATGTTGCGGATTTCACGATCGTCGGCCAGGATCTTCTTAATGATCCGGACTTTCTGTTCACGCACCACACCGGTCAACGGGACAACATGTTCATCTCGCTTCAGCGTTGCCACATGACTTGCGCAGAGAGATTCCAGCTCCGCCAGCTGTTCCCAATCGTAGTCGCGCGCGGCAGCCAGCATCTGATGCGTGATGACCGCGACTTTCTCGTAGAGGGAAATGACTTCTTCGCTATTCATCGTGATCAAGCCTTTATTAATCCTGACATGTTGGGGGCGAGCGCATCGTACGCTGCCGCCTGAGGTGGAGCGACGGGCTGCGCTGCAGCGGGTGCGATGGCTTCCCATGCGCTTCTTAATTCTTGCAGCAGGCGTTGCACTTCTTCGAGTTGCTCCTGTTTGTTGTGCAAATTTGCGAGCATCAATTGATTGCTCATATACTCGTACAGAGCATCAAGATTAACGGCAACTTCCCCTCCAGCTTTATGGTCCAGGCTTGCGCGCAGGCCGCTGTCAATAATGGAAATCGCTTTCGAGATGGCCATTCCCTTGCCTGGGATATTGCCGGTCTTCATATGTTGCGAAGCGGTAGCCACTGCGGCTAGCGCGCCATCGAACAGCATGACGATAAGTTTGTGTGGGCTGGCTGCGACTACACCAGTCTCGATGCCAACCTTGGCGTACGCATTTGCGCCGCTGCGTGTCGATCCAAACATTGTCGTTGTCCTCTATAAATTCCTGATCGTGCTTATTCGCTGGATATCTTGCTGATCTGTGCAAGCTGCTGCGTCAGATAAGCGCTGGTCGAGCTCATCTTGCTGATTAATGTGTCCAGTGCAGTGAATTGCTTACGATAACGGGCCTCGGTCTCTGCCAATCTGGCATTGAGCGTTTCATTTTGCTTGCCAATGTCCTTGATGGTTCGCTTGAGGCCATCGGTACGGCCACCAATCACGCCTTCACTGCCAAGGAAGCCTTCAATCAACTTATTCAACTGATGCGCATAGCCACGCGAGAAGGTGATCGTGCCGCGAGTGGTGTTTTCTGCGCCCCCGGTAATTTCAAGTTTCAAGCCTGCTGCTGGTGAGCCGGCAGCGCCTGTCAGGTAGCGTCCTGAGCCGGTCGCAGCAACGCCGCCGATGGTGCCTTTGACGTCGACGCCATCGGTGGGAGTGGCGGTACCAAGTAATGGTGTGACTCCGCTGCCCGAAATGGAGATCTTTGATGTTGAACCATACTTGTTCGACGTAATGACCATGTGACCTGTAGCGTCAAGCGTGACGCTGACAGCAATGCCGGCGGAAGAGAAGCCCGGAGCACTGTTGATTGCAGATTGCACCTGGGTGATGAGTGTTTCAGGCGAATATGAACCTGTCGCAAGCGATACTGACGCATTTACGCCGTCGACCGTCAATGTCAAATCTTTGTTGCTGTTATCAATGACCGTGGTCGCGGCAACGACGTTTGCTCCGGCCACTTTCCCTTGTGTTGCCAGGTTGGTCAGGAAAACAGAATAGCTGCCGGGCGCACTGGCCGACGTCGAACTGTCGAATTTGACGAGGCTGTCTGTGCTAACGCCAATCGATGAAAACAGGGCAGCAACGTCATTAAGATTTTTGCTCATTGCCGTCGACAGCTTGCCAGAGTCAACCGACATTGAGCCGTTTTTATCTATCGAGATGCCAACCTGTGACATCGTAGTAAGGCTGCCGGCAGCATCGGTGATCGGGGAAGCCATCATTTTGCGCAACTGTGCCTGCATGTTGCGCACTGAGGAGTCGCCCAGCAATATGCCTGCCTGCTTGGTTGCTTCGTCGTAACCAGTTGTTTTCTTGATGGTCGAATTCAGGTCGTTATAAGCCTTAACGAATGCATTAACGGCGGATGTAACCGCTGCCGTGTTTTGCGCAATATTCAGATTGGAACTGCCGACCTTCGACAGATTCAGGGTAACGCCCTCGATTGCACCTGTAACCGTATTCGTTGCACTATTTACCGCGATACCGTTGACAGATAGCGTCGCACTTTGTGCTGCGATGCTCTGCGTTAGGTTCTGCGTTCCTGCAGGATCGTAAGCAAGTAAATTGGCTAACGCAGCATCCCCGGATACCCCAATCTTCATGCTGGAAGTAGCGCCGGTCTTGTTTGATTTAATAACAAGATGGTTCGGGGCGGCTGTTCCATCCGAGACGATACTGGCGGTAACGCCAATATTGGCTTTGTTGATCGCGTCGCGGATGCCTTGCAGCGAGTTATTTGTATTGTCGATCGTCACCGAACCGCTAGCCTGGTCCGGATCCAGGGCGAAATTCGCACCGGTGTAAGTGCCTGCAGTACCAGCCGTGAAGCCTGCGGACGCCGGATTACTTCCGCCTATGGTGATCGTATTGGCGGAACTGAGGGATACGGCGCTGGTAAATGTTTTGGTTGTGCCGACCCCGATTGAAGTCGTGAAGCCACCAGCGGTGCCTGCACCGGCTTCCTGGATCGCTAGGTTGCTACCGTCTGCCTTGGTAAACTTGAGGTCTCCGCCTGCAACTGTTCCCGATACAGAAATTCCTGCGGCGGTCAAACTGCCGGATGCACTCGTTATCGCAGCTTGTATGTCCGCTGCAGTCGTTCCGATTGCGGCATTATTGATAATATTGATGCCACCGACATCCAGTCTATAAGTGCCCGCACCAGAAATTGTGGAAAACGCACCCAGCGTTCCCGTATCGGTGGTCTGTGCAGTTGCCGTTACGCCAGTTGTGGCGGTCGCAAGATTGATCTGGTCCGCCAGTGCCTTTGCGCTGGTAGTTGAGCTGCTGGTGGCGATTGTTGTTCCGTTGATGCTCAGTGAGTTGGTCGGAACACCGCTGGAGGCAATACCTGAAGCCAGCTTCGTACCTGCGGCCAGGAAATTACCGCCGCTAATTGTCCCGAACTGAAAGGTCAGAGTGGTGCTTGTGCCAGCACCGATAGTCGCTGTTGTGCTCGTATGTCCGGCGGAGGAGAGTGTTTGTGCCTGCGCCAGTTGGGTGACATTAACGTTGTATGCGCCAGCAGTCGCCGAAGAGGTTGCAGAAGCGCTGAAAATTGTCGCATCCGAAGGCGTCGCATTTACGCCCTTGAAGGTGGACAGGTTATTCAGGGCGCTGAGAGCATTTTGCAAGCCGCTCATTGAGCCGGATAACGTACCAAATGCGGAGAGCTTGGCCTGATAGCTAGCTTCTTTTTTTGCAAGCGCGGCTAACGGCTGGGACTCGGCCTGCATCAGCTTGGAAATGATGCTATTGATGTCCAGATTGGAGCCGATACCGGGAGATGATATCCCCATCTTGTCTCTCCTTTGAAAACGTGATCACTGTATCTCAATATCGGCAATGCCAAACCGAACTTTAGGCGGTGGTTTACCTGCCTTTTTCCAGCGTCGAGCGTAATCTGGAAAGTCTCGCCCGAAGCAAAGTTCAGATGGAGTGACCGATTCGGGAATAGAAATAGAGCGCCAGAGTGTCACAACACCCGGCGTCTGCCTTGACATGCATGACATCGATGGTCATGCACTTTATTTAACTTTTTGTAGCTTAGGCTTGCTGACGAATCAGTAAACCCTGCACCCGATCCAGGGCCTTTGCAATTTCCAGCGCTTCGGCGGTTGGAATTTGCCGAATCACATCGTTGGTCTGCTGGTCCACGACCTTTACGACCGTCCGGTGCACATCCGAGTCAATCGAAAATTCCAGGTTCTGCGACATTTTTTTCAATGTCTCGTTGATTTGCTTGACTGCTTCATTGAGCTGGCCCATTGAGGGAACAGCTGCCGATTGCTGCACTGCATTGACAGTTTGCACCTGGGTCGCGGCCTGTCTGGCGGCTACTGCCGGTAAGTCGGTGTGGAAGTTGCCTGTTTCTGATACTCGTTGCCCAGGCTGTACATTGTTATTACCAACTGGTTTGATGTCCATGGCTATCTCCCGAAAGGCAACACCCCGGCTGAAGAAGGTTCAGCCGGGGTATCGTACTACATCACTGCACTATCAATTAGCCGCGGAGCAGGGCCAGCACGCCGTTCGGCAGCGAGTTGGCCTGTGCCAGCATGGCGGTACCGGCTTGCTGCAGGATCTGGCCGCGGGTGAGGGCGGCAGTTTCTGAGGCAAAGTCGGCATCCTGGATCCGGCTACGTGCGGAGGAG
>DATFAZ010000082.1:0-17123 GCA_035254105.1 Noviherbaspirillum sp.
TTGCTGTCGAGTTCTGCGGTGACGGACAGGTCTTTGATGATCAGAGTGGATTGCATTGAGATTCTCCTGAAGGTTTGGGTTAGTGGTGAGCATTTCGTTGCGCTCGACAGGGATATCGCAGGGACTGTGCCAGCGTCGCAAAAAAGTCGGTGAGGTCTGTGCAAGCCTTTGAAAATAAAAAAGAAAATACGAAATGTTGTCGCCGCTGTCAGCTCGTCAGAAGGGCCGCTGCTCCACCCGAGTGGCTGGCTGCATCCAACACCTTGCAGCGTCCTGTTCGCTCGCTCACGACAGGCAATTCGTAATGTGCCATCTGAGCAAAAGAAGT
Source organism: Noviherbaspirillum sp. (assembly GCA_035254105.1). Taxonomy (GTDB): domain Bacteria; phylum Pseudomonadota; class Gammaproteobacteria; order Burkholderiales; family Burkholderiaceae_D; genus Noviherbaspirillum. The sequence continues at coordinate 329 of DATFAZ010000082.1, forward strand.
ACGGGTGTGTGCTGCATCTCTGTGGATTGATGCGCAATAAGTAGACAACAGACAAGTTGAATTTACGGACGGCTCGTTTGTCTGAACGAAGTGTTCCGGCACGGGGCCGGTTCCTGGAACTGCTCGGGCTCTAACAGGCTGAAAGTGCCCTAACGGCATTGGCACCGGTGCAAGACTACGGGAACCCGGTGATGACGCGAGGAACTCAATGTCAAAACGTACGGCTAATCTTGCGCACGCGATTCATTCCTTCCAAAGCGGCGGCATGTCGCACAATGAATTTTTCGCGCAGGTTGATCGTGCATTGGCGACGAGCAAGGACAATTCCACACACCTGCTGGAAATCCTCGGCGACGAGCGTACCCGCGTCCAGTTGCCCCCGGATGTGTATGCGGAACTGCACCGGCGCGTTGAACATCTGACCGACCGGAAACCGGGTCCGCCCGCCAATGAAATTCGCATGCCAAAAAATTTCAATGATCGCCAGACGACCCATTCGTCGCCGCCGCGCATGAATGACGAGCAAGAGGACGAAGAACCGGAACGCATGAAAGGTGTCGGCGATACGCTCAACGGCCGTTTCGTGCTGGAAGAATGCGTTGGCTTCGGCGGCATGGGCACCGTGTACCGGGCCTTGGACCTGCGCAAGCTGGAGGCGTCGGACCGCAATCCCTACATTGCGATCAAGGTCCTGAACGTCCAGTTTCGCGGCCATCCGAAGTCGCTGATCGCCCTGCAGCGCGAAGCCAAAAAGGCACAGACGCTGGCGCATCCCAACATCGTGACAGTGTACGATTTCGACCGCGATGGTTCGATGGTGTACCTGACGATGGAGTATCTGTCGGGGCAACCGCTGAGCCGCACGCTGCGCGCACCGGACTTTAAAGGAATGCCGTATGCCGATGCCATGCGCATCGTCAACGGCATGGGCAAGGCCCTGGCGTATGCGCATGAGCGCGGCTTCGTTCACTGCGACTTCAAGCCCGCCAACGTGATCCTGACCGATAGCGGCGAGGTAAAAGTTATCGATTTCGGCATCGCGCGGGTGTTCCAGAAACCAGAGGAAGAAGCCGAGGCGACTGTCTTCGATCCGGGTAGTCTGGGCGGGATGACGCCCGCGTATGCAAGCCCGGAAATCCTGGAGCATCGCGAACCCGATCCGCGCGACGATATCTATGCCTTGGCATGCATTACGTACGAGCTGTTGGCCGGGCGTCATCCTTTCGACCGCCTGCCAGCGACGCAGGCGCGCAGCGCAGGGCTGAAACCGCAACGGCCGAAACATCTGGGCTACAAGCAATGGCATGCGCTGCGTGCGGCATTGTCATTTGAGCGCGCCAACAGGACTCCGACGGTGGCGCGCTTTCTGCAGGAAATGAGCGGAGAGCGCAGGCTGCCGGTATATGCAGCGCTGGTGATGTCAGGGGCTATCGTTGCTATTCTTTTGATTACCCTGGTTAACTATTATCGGGAACCCCGAAGCGTTCAGCCAGATGAGCGGATGCAATCGGCTGCTCCCGCGCCAGATGTCTCGACTGCACCGCCTGCATCCCCTGCAAAAACTGAGCCGCCGGCGGCGCAGGTGCCTGCACCTGCACCCAAGTTGTCGCTCGCCGCCGTCGCGCCGGTTCTTTCAGGCGTGCCGTGTTCGGCGCTGTCGCCGTCGATTCGCGATGAAACGCTGCAGGTGCAGGGATACCTTCCGAAAAGCTTTGGTATTGCCCGCCTCAAAGAAACGCTCGGCGCAGTGCCCGGCGTGCAAACCATGAATCTCGATGTGAAGGAGGTCAGCGATGAAAAATGCGGTGTAATCAATTTGTTCGCTCCCTATTGGCTGGCGAACCTGCAGTCCGGAAGTGCCACTTCGATACATACGAAGCAGCGCAATGCGGAACTGACGGAAGGCGACTCACTGATTCTCGATCTCACGACCCCTGCCTATGATTCATATGTCAATGTCGATTACTACTCCTTCGATGGCAGCGTGGTGCATATGGTGCCGAGCCCACGCCTGCAGGCCAATCAGGCGCCCGCCAATTATTCGGCTACGATCGGCGGACTTGGCAACTGGGTGGTGGCAAAGCCGTTCGGAACTGACCTGATCGTGCTTCTTGTTACCCCGGTACCGCTGTTTAGCGGGCTTCGTCCTGAATCGGAATCGACGGCAGGCTATTTGCGCGCAGTAGAAAAACAGCTGGGGCAGATCGCCGCCAAGTATGGAAAGGAAAAGATAGCAGTTGATTTCGTGCAGATTACTACCCGTGCGCGCAAACCTTGAACCTGCGGCACCGGCAATCTTCAAAGGATCCCTGCGCACCTACTTCATATCTCTGGCGACACGAAATCCATTCTGCGAGTAGCGCACGCTTGCGCCATATTTGAAACGCGTCGACGACAGCATATAGCTGGCATCTTCACGCCACGATCCACCGCGTATTACCCGGTCCCTGCAATTGGGGGTATCCCATGAGCGACCGTCCGACGGTGCTCCCTTGTACGAGTTGTGCCAGCAATCGCTGACCCACTCCCAGACGCTGCCGTTCATGTCATGCAGGCCAAACGGGTTTGCTGCAAAGGAGCCAACCGCAGCAGGCGCTTCCTGAGCCCATGGCTTGCCGCACTCTTTGCAATTCGCATTACCGGGGCGCATTTTCTCTCCCCACCAGTACGGCGTTGAGGTTCCGCCGCGCGCTGCATATTCCCATTCCGCCTCGGTCGGAAGACGATAGGTTTTTCCGGTGGTCTGGCTCAGCCATTTCAGGTACTGCTGGGTGTCGTCCCAGCTTACATCGCGCACCGGCGTGTTCTTTGCCCGATCCGTACCGTTTGCAATCCGCGCGCAAGCATTGGCGGCCACGCATGCATCCCATTGTTCCACCGTCACTTCATATTTTCCGATTGCAAACGGTGCGCCAATCGATACGCGATGCGCCGGTTTTTCCGTTGGGTCGCTGCTATTGCTGCCCATCGTGAATGAACCTCCGGGGAGTGCAACCAAGGTCGGACAGGCAGGGCAGTCCTTGACCTCGCTGACGCCAACGACGGCTTTTGGAGGCGTCTCTGCCGGCGCTGAAGGTTGGGCCTGTTCTTCTTTGGCCGGCGGTGTTTTGGCTGGCAGTTTTGGGCGAGCCCTTTCCGCAGATTCCTTTGCAGCCGGAGCGGAACGCTTGCGCTCGGGTTCTGCCTTTTGCAGCGGTCGTGGCGCTTCCGCTGGCGTCTCGGCCTTGGGTGCGGTCGCACGCAGTCTTTCGATACGCGCCCGCGCCAGCGCGGCAAAGCGCCCCTTCGGATACGCATTCAGATAGGCTTCGTAATCACTGATATGGTTGCTGTCCTTGATCGAATCCCAGAAGGTGAGCTCGTATTGCTCGGCACTGTCCTTGGGAAGAATGGCGCGGCTGCGTGGTGTCACCACATCTTCCTCATTGTTTGCCGCCAACAGCAATGGCATTGCCGGACCGGCATTTTCTTCCAGTGCCAGACGGAACTCGCGCGACAATGTTGACGATATCCATGGAATCTGTCTGTGAGCGGTTCTTTGAAGCACGCTGGCATTCGCGCGATTTAATAATTGCCGGATGTTCTGGGTCGGTCCAGTCAGCGCCTGCAGCAGGGCAGCGGTATAAACGCCATGATGTTTTCCATCCGCAGCAAAAGAACCGGGAGCGCTTGCGTAGGCAATCAGCGTTTCATCGGGAATTGCCGGAACATGGATAGTGGCGGCAGGAACAGGGTGAAAGGAATCAAAGGGATTATTCATGCAGGTATCGAGTATCACCAGGTTCAGCTTGCCTGGTCGCGACGGGGACATGTGTTCAAGTACCGACTGCAGGTCGACGCTCTTCGTCAGAAGGGAAGCAGGAGAACGGCTGTCGGCGTCCACTGGTGCCAGAAGCACTTTGGAATCGGTCTGGAAGCCATGTCCTGAAAAATAAAACAGCCCGACTCCGCCGGCCGACAGGCGACGGTTGAAATCGAGGAGCGCTTCATGCATCTGCTGGCTGTCGAGATTTTCGTGATGCCTCACTTCAAAACCGAACGATGCCAGAACGCGGCTGATTTCCCGCGCATCATTGACCGGATTGCCGAGTGCATCATTCGCATAGCGTCCGTTCCCTATCACGAGGGCGACGCGCCTGTTTGCGATATCGTTTGCGCCGGGAAGCGCATGCTCCATTTGCGCGCCGGCTTCATTTAGGGAAACCTTAGCCTCGGCAGCGTTCCATAGCGCAGTCCAGCAAAAAAGTAGTACCAAAAGTTTTCGCCACACAGCAGACCTTTGATTTTGGAAATTTGCTTTATGTAACCGCAGCCAGCGGCAGCGCGGCCTCCAGCGGCGAATCGGCGTTTTTCACTATCATCAATAACCCATAGTAGAAGCAGTTTGCGTAAAAACAAACGACATTCCAAACCTTCTCCGAAAATGAAACCAGAGATTTTTCCTATGGCCGGATCGCATGAGGTGCTGTTGTGTGACTAGGACATTCATGGATGCAGCCGGAAAATCACTATTTCTCCCGGAGGATGCATGCTTAGGGTAATGATCCTGGCGCTCTGTGCCATTGCGACCATTATGAGCGGATTCATGCCGGCGCAAGCTGCGGCAACACCGTCTCCGGAAAACGCGCAGGTTTATATCATCTGGCCTCAAAACGGCGCGGTCATCAATGGCGGCAAATTCTGGCTGCGCATGGGCTTGCGTAATATGGGCGTGGCACCAAAGGGCGTCGAGCTTCCCAATGTCGGGCACCATCATTTGCTGATTGATACGGAGCTGCCCCCGGCCGGCGAACAGATTCCCTCGGACAGGAATCATTTACATTTCGGTGCGGGAGAGACCGAGGCGAGGATCGAGCTACCACCCGGAAAACATACCCTGCAACTATTGCTGGGCGACCATAACCATGTCCCTCACGATCCCCCGGTTTATTCGAAAAAGATTTCGATCACCGTGCGCTGAGGATGTGATGAGGAGCAGTGATGATGCATAAGGCTTTTGCCACCGCCATTGCGGCCTTGCTTATTTGTAGCGCGGCATTTGCAGGCGATACACCGGCCCCGGCGAATGCCTGGCTTTACATCGGCTGGCCGAACAATGGCGAAGTGATTGCTGCAGGCAAGCCTTTTCGCGTATGGTTCGGATTGCGCGACATGGGCGTTGCGCCAAAAGGCGTTACGTTTCCCAACACCGGCCATCATCATTTGCTGATCGATAGCGACTTGCCGCCAGCGGGCGAGGAGATTCCCTCGGACAGGAAACACCTGCATTTCGGCGCAGGGGAAACAGAAACCATGATTGAATTGCCTCCGGGACGACATACGCTGCAGTTGCTGATGGGGGACGACAAACATGTTCCCCACAACCCGCCGATCTACTCGAAAAAAATAACGATCACCGTCAAATAAGATCAAATAAGGCGCTTGCGCCTGTCAGCATGAACAGCCCCTCCGGAACCGGAATTCTTGGCTACTGTCACATTCTCTATAGGTGCAGAAGGTCAGGATGAAGGGCTGCGAGATGGAAAATACAGCAACGTTTTCCGATTCAGTCGGTGCAGTAACGGCTTATCTCGAAGTCACCGGAGCCGGTTCGTCCAGATCAAAGGTATTCCCGATCCATGACGAGGTCGTGATCGGGCGCGATCCGCAAGACTCGCTGGCGTCGGACAAGTTCCTCTGCATTCCAGAACACACGATAAGCCGGCGGCATGCGCGCATCCGGCGCCGCGGCGATACTTATTACGTCGAAGACCTGCATTCCTTCAACGGCACCTTTGTTCTGGGCAACAGGCTCAGGCCCGGTGCATGGCATCCGCTGCGGGATGGTGACGAGGTTTTTATTTCTTCCGCGCAGATTATTTTCCACTCGCTGGTCATGGCGGCGCGCGACAACATGCCGACCATTATTGCCAAGGCGGTGGATGCGGCCGACATGACGCGCATGCTCGATGTCACGCCTTCCGCCAATCACGGCGATGTGCAGCGCACCATGCAGAAGCTCCACGCCATGGCGCAGGTCAGTATCGCCCTTGGTGTGGTGACCGATCGCGCGACGCTGACAGAGAAGATAATGAACTTCATCTTCGAGCTGTTTCCGCTGGCTGAGCGCGCTTTCATTTTTCTCAGTAAAAACGAAAACGAAGCACCCGTTCCCGTTGCAGCGAGCCGGCGCGACGGCACAAAGGAAGATCCGGATCAGGCACGGATATCGCGCACGATCGTCAACGAAGTGCTGAATCGCAAGCAATCGATTCTTTCTGTCGACACCCTGGCGGACCGGCATTTCGGCGTCCAGGAATCCATCGTTGCCCAGGCCATCCGCAGCGTCATGTGCGTGCCGCTGCTGCTCGAAGGGGAGTGCCTCGGCCTGATCCAGGTGGATACCTCGTCGGACCCGTACGCTTTCAAGGAGCAGGATCTGGAAATGCTGACGGGTGTCTGCGCAGAAGCGGCGGTGGCGCTGAAGAACTTTCAGCTGTATGCCGATATCGAGGGCCTGCTGGATGGATTCGTGCGTGCATCGGTGCAGGCCATTGAGGAGCGGGATCCGGCTACCGCGGGTCATTCATTCCGCGTGGCCAACTATGCGGAGCAACTGGCAAAGGCGGTGGATCGTGCCGAGGCGCCCGATCTGCGGAAAATTCTGTTCTCGCACGACCAGTTGCGCGAGATCCGCTACGCCGCACTGCTGCATGATTTCGGCAAGGTCGGCGTACGCGAGCACGTACTGCGCAAGGAGAAGAAGTTGCACCACGCCGACATGCGCCTGCTGGAGCAGCGCTTCAAATACGCGCAAGCTTGCATGGAGCGGCAAGCGTACCGGCAACTGGCGGAAATGCATTTGCAGCACGAGTTCAGCATTGCCGCTTTCGCGGAAGAGAAGCGCAAGATCGACGAAAGCCTGCACGATGAATTTGATCGCCTGCACCAGTTTCTCGCCGCCATACGACAGGCGAACGAGCCCGCCATCTCATACACCGAAAGCGGCGCCGAGCTTGGCGACATCCTGGATTACGCGTATCGCGACCTGGAGGGTATCGAAGCGCCCTTGCTGGACGAGTGGGAGTTTTCCGCGCTGAGCGTACCCAAAGGCTGCCTGACGGCCGATGAGCGCCGCCAGATAGAGGCACATGTGGTGGACTCTTATTCCTTCCTGATCCTGATTCCCTGGACGCGCGACCTGGCTGGAGTTCCTTCCATCGCCCACGGGCATCACGAGAAGCTGGACGGCTCGGGTTATCCGATGGGATTGCGCGGCAACCAGATAAGCGTTCAGACACGGATTCTGACCATTTGCGACATCTTCGATGCGCTGACCGCCGGAGACCGCCCGTACAAGAAAGCCCTGCCGCTGGAACAGGCGCTGGATATCATCGGCGAAGAATGCCGGTCGGGCCACCTCGATCCGAGGCTGTTCGACGTCTTTGTCGATTCCCGGGCCTGGTCAACGGCCTAAGCCGCTGTCCTGGCTGAACCTATCATTTGCTGGCAACGGTGGCGAAATGCAAAGCACTTATTTTTCCGTACCAAAGAAGCAGGTTCTGAGTTGCTTGCCTTCACATCCGCTTGCCCGCCCTCTGATTCTTGGCAGCGTGTGTGCTGCATTTTTGTGCGGCTGCGCCGATGTCAGCATGCCCGATTACCGACGTCCTGACGCACCCATTAAATCATCCTGGTCAAAACCCGAGGCGGTCTCCGCGTCGGAAACCATCCGGCCCGACTGGTGGAAGGAATTTCGCGATCCTTATCTGGACCAGTTGGTAAACAAGGCAATCGCGGGCAACTTCGACGTGAAGATTCTCGCGGCCCGCATTCAGGTTGCCAACGCAACCGTCGGTGAGGCGCGCGCGGGGGCACTGCCGACGCTGGATGCAGGCATCGGCGCGACCTTCGAGAAAAGCACCGGTCAGAAGTTTTCCAAGCAATTCAATCTGGGCACGCAGGTGAACTGGGATATCGATGTCTGGGGCAAGGTGGAGAAGGGCGTGCAGGCGCAGACGGCCGAGTACCGCGCATCGGAGGCCGACTGGCGCGCAGGCTACCTGACGCTGGTATCGAACGTGTCCACCACGTATTTCCAGATTCTGCAATTCGATGAGCAGATCAGCCAGCAGGAGCAGACGCTCGCCAAGAATAAGCAGATCCTCGGCATTTATGAAGCGATGCACGAGAATGGCTTGCTGCCCAACACCCGCGTGCTGCAGCAACGCGCCGAGATCAACCGGTTGACCAACGACCTGCTGGAATTGCGCCGGGCGCGCGACCTCGCAGGCAATGCGCTGGCGACGCTGATGGGCGTGCCGGCCGGGGACTTCCGGGTGCCGGTCGGCCGCCTGCAAGGCCGGGTCCAGTTGCCCAATGTTCCCGCCAGCCTGCCATCCGATCTGCTGAAACGCCGCCCGGATATCGTCGCTGCCGAGTACCGCGTGCTGCAAGCCTATGACCTGATCGGACAGGCGAAGCTGGCCCAGCTGCCGTCGATCAGCCTGACAGGCCGTGGCGGCACTTCCAGTTTTGCGCTGACCGATTTGCTGAAATCGTTTACCTTCGGCCTTCTCCCCAGCATCAACATTCCGATCCTTGACCCGAGCATCAAGGCGCGCGTGAAGACGAGCGAGGCGCAAAACAAGGTGGTCGAGGAAGAGTACCGGCGTACCGTCATCACGGCATTCGAAGAAGTCGAGAATGCGCTCGTCAATCTTGAAGCACACAAGAAACAGAGAAACGAATTGCAGCAGCAGATCGACCATCTGAAAGTGGTTGCCGCGCAAACCGATGCGCAACTGACGGAAGGCGTTGTCTCGCAACTGGATGTATTCGAGACGGAACGCTCGCTACTGTCGGCGCAACTGGCACTGCTGGCGAATCACCAGCAGATCCTGTCGGATACGGTCACCTTGTACAAGGCGCTGGGCGGCGGCTGGCCGGCGGTTGACGTGGGAAATGCCAGCAGATGAGTGGACTACATCGAAATACCGTTTCGGGCGAAGCAACCATCGCCGATACGCGGGCGACGGCGGATCAGGCATTTGACATCGTGCTCAAGCCGGTCTCTCATCCGGAGCTGGGCGATATCCGCATCAACGAGGAACTGTTCGCCATCGGCCGTACCGAGACGCCATTTGCCTCCTATGCACCCGAACTGGTTGCCGATTTGTCGCGCCGGCATGCACGCATCTTCTGCGAATACGGCACCGTTTATATCGTCGATCTCGGCAGCAAGAACGGGACCACGGTGAACGGCGCCGACATTCGGCAAAAGACGGCCATATTGCGGGACGGCGATGAGATCTGTCTGGGTGGCACGCTGTCGTACAAAGTGCAGCTCGGCCTTCGTGTGCAGGCACCGGCGCGAGCCGAAAAACTTCTCAGCCTGACGCTGATTCCCGAGCACAACGAACTGGGAATACAGCCGATTGTCGTGAAGCAGTTCCCATTCCTGATCAGCAAAGCCGACGAGGTATTTTCGCGCTACAAAAACGAATATCCGCATCAGGTGAACTATATTTCGCGGCGCCATGCGCATATTTTCCTGAAAGGCGGCGCACCTTTCGTCGAGGACCTCGGCAGCACCAATGGCACATTCGTTTCCGGCAAGCGCCTGGACGAGCACGCGGTGGCGCTGCAGGAGGGCGACGTGCTCGCATTCGGCGGGCATCATTTCGTCTACAAGGTGAGCCTGCAGAAAGAGGAACACGCTGTCGATCCGACCGTAACCAAACTGAGCCAGCCATTACGCCTACCCGTCGAGGCGGTGTCTGCGAATGCCGACAAGACCACCTTTGTGGCGGCGGCGGATTCATTTCTCGATATTTTCTGCGTCGATCAGGCGCAACAACAGGATGAAGAAATTAACGACGAAGCGTCGCATCTACCTGGCGATACCGGCAAGGAAACCGACAAGCGCCCAGTGCGCAGCAAGTTCGCAATATTCGCCGCCGAACTAAGCTCCGCATTTGCCGGCAGCGACCGGGCCGGGATGAAACGTCTGTTCCCCTGGGGCAGCGCACTTGCCGCCTTGCTGGCAATAGGCGGGCTGCTGGTATATCTGGTTGGGACCCCGCAGCGCAAACTGGAAAGCCTGCTGGCGAGCGGTGCCTATGCTGAAGCAGCGACGGTCGCGAGCCAGTATCTGGAACGACATCCCGACGATGAGGAATTCAGGGCGCTAGGCACGGAGGCGGTGCTGAAGGCGAATGTGCCGAGGTGGTTGGCTGCACTGAAAGCGGGTGAATTTGACAAGGCGAACACCATCCTGGCGGATATGAAAAAGCTGGGCCGCGAGAACACTGACATACAACCTCTGATGGGCGAGCTCGAGTGGATGGGCAGTATCGAGCAATTCATTGCAGGCAGGGGCGGCGTCGATGCGCCGGTTCGCATTTATGTGGATGAGGAAAAGATAAAGGCGCTTCTGCAACGCTGGAATGAAGACGAGCAGGCACACCAGCGGGCATTCGCGACCATCACATCTTACGTGCCGGAATTTCGCGACCGGTATGCGGAAACACTCAGCCATCTGCGGAAGTTGCAGAGCGACGATGCGGTTTACCTGGCTGCGATGGAGCGATTGAAAACAAGCATCGTCGCCGAACTGAACAAGGAGCATCCGGATGCACTGGACGCCATCCTGAAGGAATATGCGGAAAAGTATCCGAGGCTGGGCGGGTTGGATACTCTGCGGCAGGATGCACACAGATATACAGAACTCCAGAGCGAGGTGTATGCAAGAAGGCTTGGCCGGATCGTCGTTCTGCTGGAAAGGGCAAAGTTTTCAACGCCACCGTTTCAAACGCGGTTTCGGGCGCTGACCACGAGCAGCCAGTTTCCTCCTACTGAAGTCCTGCAGCAATATCAAGCCGTTTCCAAGGCTTGGCGGGAAGGGAATATGGAACAGGCTTTCGCCGGCCTGCAATCGATGCGTGATGGTCCGTGGGCCGATGCGGCCGAGCGCGAGACGCAGCGCAAGAAAGCGCTTGCGGACCAGTTCGCGGCATTGCAGAAGACGCGCAGCGAAAAAGGATACGAAGAACGGCTTCTGTCGTTTTACGGCGCGCTCGATCCCGATGAAGATATTTACTTTTTCCGTGCCACCGAAGCTGATGTCGCCCTTTACAAGGACAAGGCGCTCGGGCGGGCGCAGGAGATGATGAACCAGGCGCAGGCGCAATGGCGACAGTACCGGGATAACGGCGGCATCGAAGGCGCTCAACGGCTTGATTCAACCATTACCAACCAGTTCAGGTCCCAGGCGCGCCTGCTGTCGGAGTCATACGGAAATGCGCGGCAAGCGCTGCAAACCTACACGCAACTGAAAACGCAGCGCCCCGAACAATGGAACGCCACCTATGACGAAATCAAGGCCGAGGCGGAACTGCAGCGCAAGGCCTTGCTGGAATCGCGGGCGGCGCTGGGTTCAGGCCTGTTGAAGGCAAAGCTGGCATTACTGGGAGGCGAGGGCAATGAAAGATGATGTTCGCCTCAGGCCACTGAGTGAAGCGCTCGGCGATCACAGTGCCGAAGGCATCGCGATACTCGCTTCGGAGCCGTGGCGTTTCACTCAGGCGACCGTCCTTGTGATGGTGGCGCTGGTACTGACCGCCTTGCTATGGTCGTTTTTTGGCCGTGCTGATGTGATCGTATCCGCCCAGGGCACGCTCCTGCCCGAGTCGGAAGTGCGACGCCTGTATGCGCCCATCGACGGCGAACTGGCAAACATTTATATCGCGGAAGGCCAGCCGGTATCGAAGGGCGACGTGCTGGCCAGGCTTAACGCGCGCGGTGCGATCGAGGCTGCCACCAATGCGCTGCAGGCGCAGTTAAAGCTGGAGGAAGTCGAGCGCGAATGGAAGGAATTTCCGGAAAAGAAAGTGCTGATGGAGCGCAAAATCGCAGCCCTCAAACAAGCGATGGAGCTGGAAGAACATCAGCATGAGAAGCGCGTCGCGGAAGGAACCTCCAAGCTGGCAGAAGGGCAGCAGGCGCAACTGCAGGAAGCCCGCACCAGCGTGGAGGATGCACGCCGCGCGCGCGATGCAGCCAGGCTGGAAGCGGAGAAGTTTGCGCGTTTGTTCGCGCTGCCCGGCGGCGGCGGCGTTTCGCAGCTTCAAGTCGAAGGCAAGAAAAATGCGTTGCTGGCCGCGGAAAATGCTCTGCGTGCGGCGCAATCACGACTCAGCGAAATGGGCGCGCGGCAAAGCCTGGAATTCGGACAGGCCAAGGCCCAACTGGAAACGAGCGGCCAGGAGCTGACCAAGCTCCAGTTGCAGTACGATGCGGCTACGAAGGAAATTGCGAATACGGAAGAGAAACTGCGGCTGCAGCTTCAAACTGCCCGCCTTGTTGCCGATGCGGCGGCACGCATCCGGTTTGAAAACATCGACAAGGACAACTTCCTGCTCATCGTCGCCCCCGTGGACGGCGTGATCACGGATGTCACGTCCACGCAGGCGGGAGACAAGATCCAGGCGAATGCACCGCTGGGCGGTATTGCTCCAAAAAATGCCCGCCCGCTACTCAAGATAGAAATTGCCGAACATGACCGCGCTTTCCTGCGAGAGGGGCTTGCAGTCAAGCTGAAATTCAATGCCTTTCCATACCAGCGTTATGGCGTGATAGACGGGACGCTGGCGTTCATTTCACCTGCGACAAAGCCCTCGCCGCAAACCAAGCAACCGGTGTACGAGGGGCGCGTCACGCTGGGGCGCGATTACTACCTGGTTGGTGACAGCAGGTATCCGCTGCGATACGGAATGACTGCAATAGCGGAGGTGGTCGTGCGCGAGCGACGACTGATCGACCTCGCGCTGGATCCGTTCCGGCAAATTGGCGGTTAAGCCTTAAACCACCGCACCGAGCTTGAAGATCGGCAAATACATTGCCACCACAAGGCCGCCGATGAGCACGCCGAGGATCGCCATGATCAGCGGTTCCATCAGGCTCGACAGGGATGCAACGGCATCGTCCACCTCGGCCTCATAGAAATCGGCGACCTTGCCCAGCATCTGGTCCAGTGCGCCCGACTCTTCTCCGATCGCGACCATCTGCGTCACCATGTTCGGGAAAACGCCGGAGTTGATCATCGCCGAAGTCAGGCTGGTACCGGTGCTGACCTCGGTCTGGATACGTTTTGTCGCTTCTACATAAATCGCATTGCCGGAGGCACCACCCACCGAATCCAGCGATTCGACCAACGGAACACCGGCGGCAAACATGGTGGCGAGCGTCCTGGTCCAGCGCGCAATCGTCGCCTTGCGGATAACATCCCCGAAAACTGGTGCCTGCAACAGGGTTTTATCCATGAAACGCTGCACCTTTGGCGAGCGTCTCCACGACTGGAAGAAAAGATAAAGGCTGGCGAAGAGTCCGCCAAAAATGATGTACCAGTATGCAACAAAGAAATCCGAGATCGCCATCACAAACAAGGTAGGCGCCGGCAAGTCTGCACCGAAGCTCTTGAACACTTCCTTGAACGCCGGCACCACCCAGATCATGATGACCGAAGTCACCACAAACGCGACAACGAGAATGGAGATCGGATAAAACAGCGCCGACTTGATTTTCCCCTTGATGGCCTGGGTTTTTTCCTTGTAAACCGCCAGCCGGGTCAGCAAGTCTTCCAGGATACCTGCCTGTTCGCCGGCGCCTACCAGGTTGCAAAACAGCGCATCAAAATACAGTGGATACTTGCGGAATGCCTGATTCAGGCTGCTGCCGGTTTCAATGTCAGCTCTAATATCCTGCAACAGTTTTGCCACAGACGGGTTGGCATGGCCTTTTCCAACGATATCGAAGGATTGCAGCAGTGGCACGCCGGCCTTCATCATGGTCGCCAATTGGCGGGTGAAGAGCGTAATGTCCTTGTCGGTGATTTTTTTTCCGGTGGAGAAGGACTTCTTTTTTACCTTGGTAACGAGGATGCCCTGTCGGCGCAGGGTGACGTTGACGATGGTTTCGCTGCCTGCGCGCAGTTCGCCTTTAACGACTTTTCCCGCCTTGTCCTTGCCTTCCCATGCAAAGATGGTTTCTCTTACCGCGCCTGCGGATTTGCCAGCAGCCGTTGCCATATATTGTCCCCTAACTATTCGTTGGTGCAGCCGACCACTTCTTCGAGGCTTGTGAGGCCCTGCTTGACCTTCACCAGACCTGCTTGCCGGAGGCTTTTTACACCGTCACGCTTGGCCTGCTCCTCGATTTCAAGTGCAGTGCCGTGCGCCAGGATGATGCGTTCGATCTCTTCGGAAATCGGCATGATTTGATAGATACCGACCCGGCCCTTGTAGCCACTGCCATTGCAGCGTTCACAGCCGACCGGTTTGTATGGCAGCCATGTGCCGTCCAGATCGTCTTCGGTGAAACCTGCATCAAGCAAGGCTTCATCGGGAATAGAAATAGTCTGCTTGCAGGTGCACAGGCGGCGCGCCAGACGTTGCGCGGTAATCATGATCACCGACGATGCAATATTGAACGGTGCCACGCCCATATTCATCAGGCGCGTCAGCGTCGAAGGCGCGTCATTGGTATGCAGCGTCGAGAACACCATGTGGCCGGTCTGGGCAGCCTTGATCGCAATATCCGCCGTCTCCAGGTCGCGAATTTCGCCGACCATGATGATGTCCGGATCCTGCCGCAGGAAGGCTTTCAGTGCAGCGGCAAACGTCAGTCCGGCACGGTCGTTGACATTGACCTGGTTGACGCCTGGCAGGTTGATTTCCGCAGGGTCTTCCGCCGTAGAGATATTGATGCCCGGTTTGTTCAGGATATTCAGGCAGGTATAGAGCGACACCGTTTTGCCCGAGCCGGTCGGGCCGGTGACCAGCACCATGCCGTACGGACGCTGGATGGCGTCGAGCAGCAATTCCTTCTGGTCCGCATCGTAACCAAGCGCGTCGATACCCATCTGCGCCTGGGTCGCATCGAGAATACGCATCACGATTTTTTCGCCGAACAGCGTGGGCAGCGTGCTGACGCGGAAATCGATCGCGCGGTTCTTGGATAAAACCAGCTTCATGCGGCCGTCTTGCGGCACGCGCTTTTCCGAGATGTCGAGCTTGGAGATTACCTTGATGCGCGATGCCAGCTTTTCCTTGATGGCGAGCGGTGGCTGCGCAACCTCGCGCAATATGCCGTCTACGCGGAAACGGATGCGGTAAAACTTTTCGAATGGTTCGAAATGCAAGTCGGAGGCGCCCGCATTGATCGCATCGATCAGAATTTTTTGCAGGAATTTGACGACCGGTGCGTCGTCGATATCGGAAGCGGCTGTGTCGGCCGGAGCGCCACCGCCTGTCATCGCTTCTTCGCTCAGATCGATTTCGAGATCGTCGCCAATCAGCTCATCGAGGTTCTGCTCTGCGCTTTGTCCCAGCTTGCCGATCAGTTGCAGCAGGACCGCATGGTCGACAATGATCGGCTCTACCGTCAGTTCGGTCTGGAACTTGATCTGATCGAGTGAATGCGTATTGGTCGGGTCGGAGATTGCAACGGATACTTTGTTGCCTCGCTTGGCCAGCGCAATGACGCGCTGTCTTTGCATCAACTTCGGGTCGATGATGTTGTCCGGGAGGTAATTCGGATTAAATGCCGAAAAATCGAGCATCGGGTATCCGAAAGTTTCCGAACAAAATATTGCGAGTGAGCGCGAATCAATACTCTTGCTGTCTAGTAATACATCAATAAACGGCAGCTTATCCGTGGCGGCCTGCTTGTTCAAGGCGTCGGCTTGCGGCGCGGTCAGCCGGCCTGCTTGCACCAAGGCACGCGCTAGGCCAGACATTGCTGCATTAGGAGCCTGATTCGGTAGAACTGCCGCCATGTATTAGAGAAAAGTAAGGTCAAAAGCGTCCAAGTTGCATTAGATAATGCCTACAGGCATCTGATTTGTAAAGGTATTGTGCCAAACAGGCATCATTGGTGTTGTAGGCAGGTACAGATTGGAAAAGCCAGTGATGTTATTGGATTAAGGCTTCGTTGACCGGCTACTTTAGTTTTATGTGTGCAATAAATAATGTTTCTTCATATTCCACGTAATTCAGTTACTTGGAATATGGATTTTTATTTATTTGTTAATAGCCCAGCTTGAACAGCTTTAGCGAGGCTATTTGTGTAGTTAGGAGCGCGTATTCTCTAAGAGCCTATCGCGATGGAAGCTTATTTACTGCGTTTCTTCGGGGTAGTACGCAAGAGAAAAGAAAGTACCTGCTCTGTCAGTTGCTCGATGGAGATACCAGCGCCGTCACGGAACCATTGAGTGGTCCAGTTGAGTGTGCCGAACAAAAACAGCCGGTCCAGTTTGGTTGGCATGGCCCACTCGCCTGAACGTTGGAGTGCCTGGATCACTTCATCCCAGACTGCTTCGTACCGGTTGGTCAGGGCGACGATTTTTGCGCGATCCGTTTTTTCCAGGGAGCGTGCTTCATACAACAGCACTGGGATGAAATCGTTGTTCGGCGCCAGTAAGGTGTTCAGGTGTACCAGAACCAGTTGCCGCAGTGCTTCTTTTGGCGGCATCGATTCTATGGAAATGGCTTCGATCGCCTGCAGGGAGCGGGTCATGCCTTGCTCCATGACTGCAACCAGTATGTCATGTTTGGTCTTGAAATGATAAAACCAGCTGCCGGCCTGAATGCCCACCGCTGCGGCAATATCGCGCACAGTGGTTTTGTCATACCCTTTTTCGCGAAACAGCTTGGCTGATTTGGCAATCAGTTCATTGCGGCGACCTTCATCTTCTGGTCGGGTAGCGGGTGGCGGAGGTGTTTGTTTGGGTACCTTGGGCTTGGAGAGCGTGGTGCGC
>DATFAZ010000083.1:0-7494 GCA_035254105.1 Noviherbaspirillum sp.
CTTCTTCTCCTTAAAGGGAACTCAAAAACTGTTTATAAAAGTATTGCTGCGTTACTGACAATTTGCTTCCGTCACATTGGCATTGCTATACGTAGGCGAAAATGAGCTTGTGCCATCTGGGACCGTATAAGTTACGGAACAAGAGGTATGTGTCGTATCCGGCGTTACTGTGAAAACCGTTGCACTCGTTGCAACCGGCACATAGCCGGGAACCGCTGCACCAGCGTCGTCCACCAGCCCCGCTGCCCGCCCGATGGAAGCTAGCGCTGTGGTCGGATAACCGAGAGCCATCGCGATATTTCCGCTAGGCCCTTCCATTGTCACCGCCGTATTGGGAGTAAGTCCTCGGGAAAGTTGAATCGAGTGCGCGAGCACCGCGCCGGCTTTGATGGAAGCCAGCGCTCCGTTCATCTTCGCCATGCGTGCTTCGGTTTGCAGTGCAGCGAAACGCGGCAGCGCGAGTGAAGCAAGAACGGACAAAATGGTAATGACGACTACCAGCTCAATTAAGGTGAAACCATTTTGTGGTGCGTATGCAGCGCGCATGTATTTCATCCCGTTAATTGTGAGATTTCGTAACAACATTTTCCTTCAGGAATTATATCTACAGGGAATAAAAAATCCATGCTTTCATTGCATATTCTCAATGCCATTCGCGTGAAAAAAATTAAATACAACACGTTTCTGTAAGGCATTATTTACTGTAGCCAACTATATGGCTCGACATGTAGGCGTAAACCGATGATTGCCGCTTGGTTATTGGTCGAATTTAAATTTCCATTCAGCAATAATTTTGAAGAGTCGCGCACCAATTCCACTTGCAGGCGAATCTGTTTCTTACCGAATTGATCAGCTTGGAAGTGCGCTGTATGAATCGGCCGGTAAGTGAGCGTGCGATCACGCGGATCAAATTCCCACCCGGCAGAAGCGCTTTTTCCTGTGGAGGTTTCCCCTACGCCCAGCACCTGATTGACTGGCTTTTCCTTCAACCAGTCCAAAGGGTTTCTCTGTTCTAGCAGGGTGACGTCACCGGCGTGCCCTTCCGTCATCATTGTCGCCATCTGAATTCGCAGGGCACTTTTCAGGATGCTGATGGTGTACTCCACCTGCGCTTTCTCTGCGACTTCCTGATAAAACGAAAGTCGATTCAAAAGCACCGCTGCACAAACAGCGATCAGCACGATTGCTGCCATCAGTTCCAGCTTTGACGATCCTTGGATTTGTCTCATTGAAGCGATTGCCTGGCTACGCGCGTGTGACGAGCGGTACACATAAGCAGGCTACTTGCCCATGCTCGCCTTGCCCAGATCCCAGATCGGCAGGAACACGCCGAGCGCGAGGATCAGCACGAGAATGCCGAGGCCGGTAATCAAGATCGGCTCAATCTGCGCCGACAGCGTCTTCAGCTCGTAATCCACCTCGCGCTCGTACATGGCAGCGATCTCGTCCATCAGGTCGTCGATGGCGCCGGTCTCCTCGCCGACGGCGATCATCTGCAGCACGACGGGCGTGAAGACGCCGGCGGCGACGGATGTGCGCAGGATGGTTTCGCCGCGCTCCACGCCATCGCGCATCTGCTCGACGCGGCTGGAGATGTAGGCGTTATCGACTGTTTGCGCCACCACGTTCAGGCCCTGTACGATCGGCACGCCGCTCTTGCTGGCCAGCGCGAAGCTGCGCGCAAAACGCGCCAGCGCACCCTTGAGCAGGATTTTGCCGACGATGGGAATGCGCAGCTTGACTTTGTCCCACTGGAAGCGTCCCTTGGGTGTTCCTATATACGTCTTGAATGCGACGCCCGCACCGGCAATCAGCGCCAGCAGGAATGGCCAATATTTCACTGTGAAATTGGAGGTCGCAAGCAGTATCCGCGTCATGATGGGCAGTTCGGCATTGAAGCCTGCATACACTTTTGCAAACGCCGGAATGACAAAGATGTTGATGACGGCGATTGCGGCCACCATCGCAACCATCACGAATATCGGATAACGCAATGCCGTTTTCACGCGTTCACGCATATCCCGCTCGAACTCGAGGTGATCGAACAGGCGCAGGAAAATGCCATCCAGGCGCCCCGTGGTCTCACCGACCCGCACCATGCTGAGGTAGAAGGAAGAGAACACGTCGGGATGGCGACGCATCGCCGCCGACAGTTCGCGGCCGGCATCCAGGGATTCGCGCAGGTCCTTGACGACCCGGCCAAACGATTTGTTGATGGCGGATTCCTGCAGGCCCGCGAGGCCGCGCATGATGGGCACGCCGGATTTCAATAAGGTATAGAGCTGACGGCTGAACAGTTGTACATCGATGGAGCGTATCTTTTGCTCCGTCAATCGTGTCCACCAGTTCTCCGCCCCGTCCGTTACCGGCTTCTTGGTCGGACGGATTTCAATCGGCGTGATGCCCGTGCTGAAAAGCTGGTCGGCGACGATGCCGCTATCGGCACCCTCCAGCACGCCTTCCAGCAGTTCGCCGCGTGCATTGCGACCTTTGTATGCAAAATATGGCACGTTATTTCCTGCTAAAAACGTTTAAGCACGGTTAAGCGCGGTTATGCGCCGCTACGCCATTCAGTCGATTTGATTACTGATCCGCATCGCCTCGCCGACCGTGGTTTTGCCTGCGACCACCAGCGCCACGGCATGCCGCCGCAAAGTCTGTCCGGCCATCTGGACCTGTGCAACCTTCATGAAGTGCGCCGGATCGGCATGATTGGCCGCATCGACGACCGCTTCGGTCATTTCCAGCATTTCGTACACGCCGGTACGGCCGCGATAGCCGGTGCCGTTACAGTGCGAGCATCCTCGTCCATGCGAATACTTGCGTTCATTCACCGTATCGCCCAGTTCCGCTTTCAGCCATTCCTGCTCTGTCGGTTTCAAGGCATAGGGCTCCGCACAACTTTCGCAAATAACCCGCACTAGACGCTGGGCCAGGACTGCCTGCAAGGAAGTCGCCACCATGTAGCGCGGAATTCCCATATCAAGCAAGCGAACCGGCGTGCTGACAGCATCGTTGGTATGCAGCGTGGACAAGACGAGGTGGCCGGTCAGCGCGGCACGCATGCCGATCTGCGCGGTTTCGTGGTCGCGCATTTCGCCGACCAGCACCACATCCGGGTCTTGCCGCAAGGCCGAGCGCAGCACGCGAGCAAAAGTCAGTTCAATCTTTTCATTGACCTGCACCTGATTAATCCCCGGAAGCCGGTATTCCACCGGGTCCTCAACGGTAATCAGCTTTCTCTCCACGCTATTCAACTCGGCGAGCGCGCCGTACAGCGTGGTGGTCTTGCCGCTGCCGGTCGGGCCGGTGACGAGAACCAGGCCGTTCGGGCGCTGCAGGATGGTGCGAAATTTATTGAGTATGCTCGCCGGCATGCCGATCGAATCGAGGCGCAGCGTACCGCCACTCTGGTTCAGCAAGCGCATGACCACCGATTCGCCGTACTGGGTCGGCATGGTGGAGATACGAACGTCCACCTGCTGCTGCTTGACCTTGATGGCGAAACGGCCATCCTGCGGCAGGCGTTTCTCGGAAATGTCGAGGCCGGACATTAGCTTGAGACGCAACGCCAGCGAGGGGGCGATCTTGATATCGGCTTCGGTTTGCAAATGCAGAATGCCGTCGATGCGAAAACGAATCTGCAGACGCCCTTCCTGCGGCTCGATATGAATGTCGGAAGCCCTGACCTGAGTGGCGTCATCGAACACCGATTGCAGCAGTTTGACGACCGGCGCTTCTTCCAGCCCGGGTGTGCCGCCGAGCCCGCCGAAATCCACATAGGTATCGCCGAGATCCTGCTCCAGCTCGCGGGCGAAATCGGTAATCTCGTCAGTACGGCGATAGATGCGATCAATGGTTTGCAGCAGTTCGCCTTCATTGACCACCGCAAGCTCGATGTTCCTCTTTACCGAGCGCGAAATTTCATCGTAGGCAAAGAGATCGGTCGGATCGGCCATGCCGATCAGCAGTGAGCTACCCCGGTCTTCCAGCGCAATGGTGCGAAAGCGGCGCGCCTGCGTTTCCGGCAGCAGGCGCACGACTTCCGGCCGGATGTTGTAGAACTTTAGATTGATATAAGGGATGTTGAGCTGCTTGGCGAGCGCGCTGGAAATCTGGTCTTCAGTAACGAAGCCGTTTTCGATGAACACCCGCCCGAGCTTGCGTCCTGTGCGTTTTTGCTCGCCTAGAGCAAGCTGCAATTGCTCTTCGGACAGCAGTTTTTGCTGTACCAAAATCTCGCCCAGTCGGACTTTTTCCGGCCGTGCCATACACACTCCTTACTGAAATCACTTGTGTATTTTAGCGAGATTCAAGTTTCTGTAGCGAATTGTTTTAATTGAGAAATTTACGTTTCCGTGTGGCAATTCAATCAGCCAATTCTCTTAAGTTAATTTATTTAATTAACTTAATGCTTGACTGAAATCCTCAAGCAAGTCGGTGGCGTCTTCGATGCCGACCGATACCCGGATCAGGGATTCTGCAATCCCCATGCTGGCACGACGTTCCGGCCCCATTTCATGAAATATCGTGTGCGCAACAGGAATCACCAAGGTACGTGTATCCCCCAGATTGCTGGCTGGCACACCGAGCTTCAGGCGATTCAGATAGTCGAAACAGTCGATGCCCTGCTTCAGCTCGAAGCTGAACAAGCCCCCATAGGCTTTGAACAGCTCAGTTGCGAGCTGATGCTGCGGATGAGAAGGCAAGCCGGGATAGTGAACGGCTGCAACACGCTTGTCCGCTTCCAGCATCTTTGCCAGCGCCAGCGCATTCGCGCATTCGCGCTCCATGCGCAGTGCCATCGTTTCAGAGCCGATTGCAATATGGTGCGCCGCTTCCGGCCCCAATGCCGCCCCAAAATCGCGCAGACTTTTTGCGCGAATTTGCGCAATGCCCCACTGCTCCGGCGCAAAGCGCTTGTACGTATCAAAGATGTTCGGATAGCGCGTCCAGTCGTACACGCCGGTATCGGTGAGGCTGCCGCCGAGTGCATTGCCGTGGCCGGCGATCGACTTCGTCAGCGCATTGACGACCAGGCCGGCTCCCACCGCTTTCGGACGGAACAGGTAAGGCGAGGTCATCGTGTTATCGACCACAAAAAGAATGCCGCGCTCACCGCACAGTTGCCCGATTCTCTTCAGGTCTGCAATCTGCGTACGCGGATTGGCAATCGTCTCGACAAATACCACGCGGGTTGCCGGCGTCAATGCGGCTTCGACATTGGCAACATCGGTTGCATCAACCATCGACACGTCAACTCCGAGCCCCGCAACCGTCTGCCACAGGCTGTTGGTATTGCCGAACAAGAATGCGGATGACACTACATGGTCGCCATTGCGCAACAAGGCTTGCGCGACCGCGCCAATCGCCGCCATGCCGGTCGAGAAGCACACGGTGGCAAAGCCCTGCTCCATTTTTGTGACCTTGTCTTCCAGCGCCGACACAGTCGGATTGCCTTGACGGCCATAACGGTAGCCCGGCTGTTTTCCCTGGAATACTTCCGCAAGCTGGCGCGCATCGCGATAGCCGAAAGTGACCGAGGTATGAATCGGTTTGTGCAAGGAGCCGTGTTCGATCGGCTTCTGACGGTCGCCGTGGAGGATGGTGGTAGTAAAGCCGTATTTCTTGGTATCAGTCATGATCAATAAAAAACCCGTTTAGCATGCGTCTAAACGGGTTGTAATGAAATTTGCGCCCCATTTAGCAGCACTTGTTTGGGATAAAGTTTTATCCTGGCGCCCGCAAGCAGATTCAAATCGGCGCGAGCTTTATGCTATCGCAAAAAGAAGCCATCGTCGAACAGGCCGCATCAAAAGAAAAACCCGCTGCCTTCATCAGGCAACGGGTCTGGAAATGCAGCGAGCGTTTAGTCGACGCGCGCCAGATTCAGGTTCAACTGAGATCGAACTGCATCTTCGCTGACCGGCTTGGGATTGTTGCGGGCAAACTCGATCCGATCCAGATAGTCGCGTGAAATATCGCCTGTCACATAGACGCCGTCAAAGCACGATGCCTCGAAACTCCTGAGCAGCGGATTCACATCCGAGATCGAGCGCTTCAGCGCGTCGACATCCTGGTAGATCAGCGCATCGGCTGTGATCTCGCGGCACACTTCTTCTTCAGTGCGGCCATGAGCGATCAGCTCGTTACGGGTTGGCATGTCAATCCCGTACACGTTCGGGAATTTCACCGGCGGCGCGGCCGAAGCAAAGATCACGCGCTTAGCGCCCGAGTCGCGCGCCATCTGCACGATCTCGCGACTGGTGGTTCCGCGCACGATGGAATCGTCGACCAGCAGCACGCTCTTGCCCTTGAATTCGCTGCTGATAGCATTGAGTTTCTGGCGTACGGACTTCCTCCGCTGCGCCTGCCCCGGCATGATGAAAGTACGGCCGATATAGCGATTCTTGATGAAGCCTTCACGATATTGCGTGTTCAGCTTGAGCGCCAGTTCCATTGCCGCCGGACGCGAAGAATCAGGAATCGGCATCACCACGTCGATATCGCCCGAGGAGAATTCCTTCCGGATTTTCTCGGCCAGGTATTCGCCCATCTTCAGGCGCGTGGCATACACCGAGGCACCATCGATGACCGAATCCGGACGCGCCAAATAGACGAATTCGAATGCGCACGGGTTGAGCACTGGATTCTCTGCGCATTGCTGGTTATACAGCTTGCCGTCAAAGTCGATGAAAATCGCTTCACCTGGCAACACATCACGCAGGAAGCGGAAGCCAAGACCTTCGAGTGCGACCGACTCGCTCGCCAGCATGTATTCAGGGCCTTTTTCAGTATCGTTGAAGCCGATGCACAGCGGACGGATACCATACGGATCGCGGAACGCGAGCAAGCCGTAGCCCGCAATCTGTGCAACGACCGCATACGAGCCGCGCACGCGCTTGTGCAGCATGGACACAGCTTTAAACAACGCAGACGGGTCGAGCGACAGGCCAGTCGTGGCCTGCTGGATTTCGTGCGCCAGCACATTCAGCAGCACTTCCGAGTCGGAATCGGTATTGATGTGGCGGCGGTCGTTCTGGAACATCTCGACCTTGAGCTGTTCCCAGTTAGTAAGGTTGCCGTTGTGGGCGAGAATGATGCCGAATGGCGCATTCACATAAAACGGCTGCGCTTCTTCCTCGCTGTCGGAACCTGCGGTCGGATAACGCACCTGACCGATACCCGCATTGCCGGGCAGCGAGCGCATGTTACGGGTGCGGAATACATCGCGCACAAGACCGTTGGCCTTGTGCATCGAGAATGTATTGCCGTGATTGGTTGCAATGCCCGCAGCATCCTGACCGCGGTGCTGCAGCAGCAGCAGCGCATCATAGATCAACTGGTTGACCGGGCCGTGAGAAACAACGCCAACAATGCCACACATGGTGGACTCCTCAACTAGAACAATTTAAAACTGTACATGCCGCGCGACATCGCCCGGCAAGAATGGCTTGACGGTGCGCGCCGCGGTTTCCGCCAGGGGACTGAACA
>DATFAZ010000084.1:0-18280 GCA_035254105.1 Noviherbaspirillum sp.
GTGGTGCGGGTAGGCGGATAACTCGCAGACCTTCGACAGTTCGGCCACCTGTGCGGCGACATCGTCGCGGTCCTTGCCGTGGATCATGCAGAACAGGTTATAGGGCCAGTCTGGCAACTGCCGCGGACGGCGATAGCACAGTGTGACGCGGCCACTGGCGGCGATGCGCCCGCCGACAGCGTCGACGATTTCGTCGGGCACATTCCATACCGCCATTGCATTGGCAGTGTAGCCCAGTTCGTGATGGCGCACGATCACGCCGAAACGCTTGATCACGCCATCGTCCACCCAGCAGCCGATGGTGTCGATTGCCTCTGCTTCCGGCATGCCGAGGGCAGCAAACGGCCGCTCCACCAGTGGCAAGCCATCCTGAAGGGCGGATACGAGGGTTTGTTCGGCCGCGTTCAGGCTGACTGTCTTAGGCAGGGGCGTGTAGGCCTTTGGCCGTGCGGGAGCGCCAGACAGGTCGAATCCGAGATCAATGTGATATTGCTCCAGCATCGGCAACACCAGTACCGGTCCGCATTGGCATGTTGCCTCGATTTCCTGCATGACCGCCGTCAGGCGTGCAGGCGAGGGCGCAGTCGCGACAAACCAGAGGTTAAAGCGGTGCTCGCGCTCGTAATTGTGATTCACTTCCGCGAAGGTGTTGACCTGGCCTGCCACTTCTTCCAGGCGCGCTTCCGGCACCGACAATGCGGCCAGTGCGCTGGCGCCGATTGCGTGGGTCTGGAACACCGCGCCGACCCGGCTGATGACTCCCGCTTGTTGCAGCCGGCGCAGGCTGTCGATTACGGTAGCTTCGCTTGTTCCCAATTTGTTTGCCAGATTGGCAAACGGACGCGGCAGCATGGGAAAATCCCGTTGAAAGGAATTCAATAGCGCAAAATCAAGTTCGCTGAGGGCGGTCGGTTGAGGCTTCATTGCGCAGGTATCTCCGTGTTTCGCACGATGCTGGCGGCGGGAAAGACTCGCTGTCGCCGACATCGTGTTATAGGGAGGATGCCCGACCACAAATACGCCTTCCTTAACCCAGGTCAATTTTTCCCAGAGTAGAGAGCGTTAGATTTCAATCCGTGCCTAAGTGCACACATTGCGACTCAGGACTTGCCGAATGACTAATCCCTCCAGCCGCCGGAATTTTCTGCGCGGTCAATTCTCCGCCCGTAAGGGGCCTTTACGACCACCTTGGGCACTTGCCGAACCAGAATTCTTGCATGCCTGCACCCGTTGTGGTGAATGTACAAGAGCCTGCCCGACTCGGGTGATCAGTGAGCGTGATGCTGGCTATCCGCTGATGGATTTCACTGCGGGAGAATGTACATTCTGTGGCGACTGCGTTACCGCATGCACGAAAGGGGCGCTCAAGCGCCAGGAAGGGCAGAAACCGTGGGCTGCAAAGGCAACGGTAGGCGAGCAATGCCTCGCACAACGCCGCATTGAATGCAGGGTGTGTGGCGAGCAATGCGAAGCGCGTGCAATCCGCTTTCCGCTGAAAGCCGGCGGAATTGCTGCGCCTGTCCTTGATAGCGCAGTCTGCAGCGGATGCGGCGCCTGTGTGGCGCCGTGTCCGGTCGGTGCAATCACCGTCGGCTGATGATCGCCTGACAAACCAACTTTAGCAGGGAGCCACCGCTCCCTGCATGGCCGGCATGCTTATTTTTTAGGGACGGCTTTGGCTTTGTTTACCAGCTTGTCGCCCTTGAACACATTGTCCACCAGTGGTGGCGCATCAACTTGCGGCACGTGACATTGAGTGCAGTTATAACGG
This sequence comes from Noviherbaspirillum sp., assembly GCA_035254105.1. GTDB lineage: Bacteria > Pseudomonadota > Gammaproteobacteria > Burkholderiales > Burkholderiaceae_D > Noviherbaspirillum. The sequence goes on from DATFAZ010000084.1 coordinate 1,772, forward strand.
CCGTTGGTAGCATCCTCATGTTTATTTCCTTCACGGTCGATGAAGTGGCTGTTGCCGATCACCGGGGCGTTGCTCTTCTTCGCATTGGCTGCCGCATGGCAGTCAAGGCACTGGTTGCCCTCGAGATTGATTTCGTCGAACTTTTCCACCGCATGCGGAATAACCGGCGGTTGCGTGCTGAAGGTACGTGTTATGGGTGTTTGCTTGCCAGGCCGGCCACCTCCATATGTCTTTACGTCCGCTACCGGATCGGGTGCCGAGACATCGATGCCGCGTATTGATTTGGCGCTTTCCTGGGCAAAGGCTACGACGGTAAAGCAAGCCGCTATGGCGGTGATGGCAAATTTCAGGGTCTTGTTCATGATTAACGCTCCCTCACAGTAAAAGATAGATTCAGAGTTTCTCTGGAATTTTTGCGGCAGGACGCACTTCGACCATGATCCGGTTGTTAAAGCGCGTACTGAAATTAAAAACATCTTTGGAACAAACATCGATGCAACGAGCACAATTCGTACAGCTGGCAGAAAGAATTACAGGGCCGGCCCCTTTTTTCTCGCCATTGAGCGCAGGTGAAATGACCTGCGGCTCCGGGCAGACTTTGTAGCAATCCATGCAGTCGTTGCAGTCAACGCGCCGGGCTGCCGATATGCGCAGCAGGCTTCGTTTTCCAAGCAGGCTGTAAAAAGCGCCCATCGGGCAAACATGCGCGCACCAGCCGCGGTTCACCACGAACAGGTCGAACAGGAACACCGCCAGGATGATTGCCCACGCCATGCCGAAGCCGAAGATCAGGCCCCGGTGTAGCATGGAGACCGGATTGATCAGCTCCCATGCAATAGTGCCGGTGAATGCTGCCAGCAATAGCGTCATGGCCAGCATCCAGTAACGCGTATTGCGAGACAGGCGCGCACTATCCCTGATGCCAAGCCGGCGGCGCAACCAGCTTGCGCTATCGGTGACCATATTGACCGGGCACACCCATGAGCAATACACCCGTCCGCCGACCAGAAAATAGAAGGTGACGACAATCGCAACACCGATCAGCGCCAGTTTTTCCGGCACATGGCCCGTCATGAGCGACTGCAGCAGCACGAAGGGATCCGTCAGCGGCAGCGTACCCAGCGTCAGGCTATAGCTTAGGTTGCCTTTCACGATCCACACGCCGGCCAGCGGCCCGAGCAGAAACAGTGTCAAAATGGTCAGCTGACTGATGCGGCGGGCCAGCAGCCATTTGTGTGCGCCGAGCCAGCCCTTGGCTGCGATGGCATCGGCGCCTATCCGCGGCTGGTTCATCGCGGTCCTCCATCAGGCAGTTTGACTCCCAGATCACCCGCGCTGGCTGGTGCTGCGCCATCCAGACCGGGTGGCAGGCTAGGCATGGCATTGGCCGGTGCATGGCCTGGGGCCGAAGACGACGGCCCCATCTGCTGGCTTCCCGGGTCGAAATGTCCTTCGAGCGTGACGCCTTCCGGCATCCGGTCGGGCAGGTCGATCAAGCCTTTGTCTTCGACCAGCGACTTGCCGGTCTTTGCTTTTTCCTCCCAACCGATCCGGTAGTGTTCGCCCTGCGCACCCTTGGCTACCTTGATCGGCAATACCTTGATCGAAGGTTCTTCCGTGATGCAGGACTTCTCGCATTTGCCGCAGCCGGTGCAATACTCGGAATGCACTGTCGGAATGAACATCGTGTGCCGGCCGGTGCGCGTATTGGGCCGCAATTCGAGCGTGATGGCCTTGTCGATCACCGGGCAGACGCGATAGCAGACTTCGCAGCGCATGCCGAGGAAATTCAGGCAGGTTTCCTGATCGATCAGTACCGCCAGCCCCATTTTTGCCTTGGTGATGTCGGTCAGGTCGTGATCAAGCGCGCCGGTCGGACAGGCCTTCACGCATGGAATGTCCTCGCACATTTCACACGGCAGGTTACGTGCCGTGAAATACGGTGTGCCGGTCGCCACCGCGGCTTCCGGCTTGGCGAGTTGGAGAATGTGATACGGACAGTCGCGCACGCACAGGCCGCAACGGATGCAGGCGCCGAGGAAATCATCTTCGGCGAGTGCTCCCGGCGGACGGAGTGTAAGTTGCGGCAACGCCCTGGCGTGTTTGGTGTACAACGACAGGCCAAGGCCGAGCATGCCGACGCCACACGCCATCTTGGCGGAGTCGAGCAGGAACTGGCGCCGGTCGACGATACGTACCGGTGCGGAGTCAGGTTTTTTTTCTGCGGCCATGATTGATCAGCAACAAGCCAGACAGCATACGGCCGGTGGTGGACGGACTGATGACCGTCACCGGCCGCTCCGGGACTTGGGCAGCACACAGAAATAAGTTACGCAATCCTGCAGGTCGTGGCGGCGGTGCTGCGGCGGGTCGGACGCTTTGCAGCGCCTCCCGCCATGACCGCTACGGCCGCCAAATTGCGCACCTTATTCCTGCGCGGCGCCTTACTATGCCTTGACCACCTTGCACGCACACTTCTTGAAGTCCGTCTCTTTGGAGAGCGGACATGTGGCGTCAAGCGTGAGCTTGTTGACCAGGCGGTGCTCGTCGAAGAAGGGCACGAATACCAGGCCGACAGGCGGCTTGTTGCGACCGCGCGTTTCAACGCGTACCTGGATCTCGCCACGGCGGGTGCTTACCTTTACCACGTCGCCGCGCTGCAGGTTGCGCTTCTTCGCATCTTCCGGATGCATGAAGATCAGTGCATCCGGCATCGCCTTGTACAGTTCCGGTACACGGCGTGTCATCGAGCCGGTGTGCCAGTGTTCCAGCACGCGGCCGGTGCAGAGCCACAGGTCGTACTCATTGTCCGGCATTTCGGCGGCCGGCTGATAGGGCAGGGCGAAGATGACCGCCTTGCCGTCCGGGTGGCCGTAGAACTTCACGCCCTCGCCTTTCTTGACGTACGGGTCGTAACCTTCACGGAAGCGCCACAGCGTTTCCTTGCCATCCACGACCGGCCAGCGCAGGCCGCGAGCCTTATGGTAGGTGTCGAAGTCGGCCAGGTCGTGCGCGTGGCCGCGACCGAATGAAGCGTATTCCTCGAACAAGCCCTTTTGCAGGTAATAGCCGACCGCTTTCGATTCGTCGTTGTCGAAGCCCTTGTAGGTTTGCGACAGCGGGAACTTGTTGACCTGACCGTTGGCATAGAGCACTTCATACAGCGTCTTGCCCTTGTACTCCGGGTTCTTGTCGAGCAGCTCAGCCGGCCATACTTCGTCGGTCTTGAAGCGCTTGGAGAACTCGATGTATTGCCACAGGTCGGACTTGCCTTCGCCCGGGGCTTTAACTTGCTGACGCCAGAACTGGGTGCGACGCTCGGCGTTGCCGTACGCGCCTTCCTTCTCGGTCCACATTGCGACCGGCAGGATCAGGTCGGCGGACATTGCCGACACGGTCGGGTAGGCATCGGACACGACGATGAAGTTGTCCGGATTGCGCCAGCCCGGGAAAATTTCGCCGTTGATGTTCGGCCCGGCCTGCATGTTGTTTGTGGTCGAAGTCCAGTAGAAGTTGATCTTGCCGTCCTTCAGCAGGCGGCTTTGTGCAACCGCGTGCGCACCGACCCAGTCCGGAATGGTACCGGCAGGCAGCTTCCAGAGTTTTTCAGCAGTTTCGCGATGCTTCGGATTGGTCACCACCATATCTGCCGGCAGGCGGTGCGCAAAGGTGCCGACCTCGCGTGCAGTGCCACAGGCGGACGGCTGGCCGGTCAGCGAGAACGGGCTGTTGCCCGGCTCGGAGATCTTGCCGGTCAGCAGGTGCACGTTGTAGATCATGTTATTGACCCAGGTGCCGCGCGTATGCTGGTTGAAGCCCATGGTCCAGGTCGACATCACCTTGGTCTTCGGGTCGGCGTAAATCTTCGCCAGTCTTTCCAGGTTCTCTTTCGGTACGCCGGAAATCTCATGCGTCTTTTCGAGCGTGTATTCGGATACGAATGCCTTGAACTCGTCGAAGCTGATTGCCGATGCCGCCATCGGGTTGCCCTTCGGCTTGCCGTCCGGTCCCGGGTAGCCGTTGTTGTTGGCGACCTGTTCGAGCGGATGGTTCGGGCGCAGGCCGTAACCGATGTCGGTCACGCCCTTCTTGAAGTTCACATGCTTGGCAACGAAGTCCTTGTTAACCGCATCGTTCTGGATGATGTAGTTGCAGATGTAGTTCAGGATCGCCAGGTCGCTCTGCGGCTTGAAGATCAGCTCGTTGTCGGCTAGCTCGGTGGTGCGGTGGCTGAAGGTCGACAGCACGTTGATCGTCACATGCTTGGCCGACAGGCGACGGTCGGTGATGCGTGACCACAGGATTGGGTGCATCTCGGCCATATTGGAGCCCCACAGCACGAAGGCGTCGGCGTGCTCGATGTCGTCATAGCAGCCCATCGGCTCATCGATGCCGAAGGTGCGCATGAAGCCGACCACGGCGGAAGCCATGCAGTGGCGCGCATTCGGGTCGAGGTTGTTGGTGCGCAGGCCGGCCTTCATCAGCTTGGACGCGGCATAGCCTTCCCAGATGGTCCACTGGCCCGAGCCGAACATCGCGATACCCTGCGGGCCCTTGGCTTTCAGCGTGGCCTTGCATTTCTCGGCCATGATGTCGAATGCCTGATCCCACGACACCGGCTTGAATTCGCCATTCTTATCAAACTTGCCGTCCTTCATGCGCAGCAGCGGCTGCGTCAGGCGGTCCTTGCCATACTGGATCTTGGAGAGGAAGTAACCCTTGATGCAATTGAGACCCTTGTTCACCGGTGCATCCGGATCGCCCTGTGTGGCGACGATGCGTCCTTCCTTGGTGCCGATCAGTACGCCGCAACCGGTGCCGCAGTATCGGCAGGCGCCCTTGTCCCAGCGTATGCCGTCGCCCTTGGGCGGCGCTGCTTGCGCCAGCCCGGGAACGGTAACGCCGGCAACGCCCGCCGCAGCGGCCACCGCATTACTTTTTATAAAGTCACGACGCGTCAAAATCGCTTTCATCTTAGATCTCCCTATCAGGATCAGTTTCGTATTGGTGATAGACCATCGATGCCGAGAGCACTCCCGGCTGCTGGTTGATCGCCTCAAACGTATTTGCGACGGACTGATCGAAACTTGCTTCGATCGTGACGATCAAGCGACCGTCTTCCGTCACCGCATGCACTTCGACACCGGGGAGCGCTTCCAACGCCTGCTGCGCCTGCTTAAGCAGGTCCGGGCGGGCGTTGACCAGAACGCTCGAAATACTTATCGATTCCAGGGACTGCATTTACTTCCCCCTTTAAACAGCGTTTCTTGAATTTTTTACTGTCTCCGGCCGGGCGTCTTTTCTGCGCCATTCAATCCGATTCTGATAGAGGTCTTGCGCCGAACTCCTTCTTACAAGCCGGTGCGATGCGCACGCGGGGTGAAGAAAATACCGCTCGGCTTGTCCGACGGCAGTTCGCTTACTTGCTCAAAGGTTTCGGTGTCATAGATTTTCAGGCGGTCCTCGTCCCGTACCGACACCCAGATCTGTTCGCCACGCGGCGTGAATTCCATATGCAGCACACCCTTGCCCGGTTTGAGCGTTTTCACGACCTTGCGGCTTGGGACATCGATTACCTGTACCACTTCGTTATGCGGGAAGGCGAAGTTCACCCATACCTGGCGGTTGTCGGGGCGTGCGACGACAAACACCGGCTGGCCAAATACCGGGATGCGTCCGGTTTCGGTCCAGCGGTTCTGGTCCACTACCAGCACTTCATTGCGTCCGACGGCGGGTACCAGCAGTTCGGTGCCGGTGGCAGCCCAGCCTTCGAGATGCGGCATTTTGTAGACGGGCAGTTTTTGCTCGCCTTTGCCGTAGCCATTGAGCACGCGCTTGACGCCAGCATCCAGGTTCCATAGGTCCAGCATCGCCAGGCCGTCTTCGCCGAACAGCCCGGCCAGATAAAAACGGCCATCGGCAGTGATCATGCCGTCATACGGTTCCTTGCCGATGTTTTTGTATTTCGTGAGTACTGGTTTCTTCGGCGTGCGCATATCCACCATCCAGATCTCGCCGGCTTCGAACAGGCTGAATACGAAGCGGTTTCCTGGCGCATCGACCAGTCCGATGACCTTCGATGGTTTTCCGGCGCCGTCGATGGCGGGGATATCGGCCACCAGTTCCAGTGTGTCGGCATCAAAGAATTTGACGCCGCCCGGCGTGTAGTTCGCTACACCGATCAACTTGCCGTCCTGCGAGATTGCACCGCCAATGCTGTTGCCCGACTGGATTACGCGTTTGACGATGCGTTTTTCCAGCAGGTCCACCTTGGTCAGTCCGCCGTCGCGGCCAAAGACGTACGCATAGCGCTCGTCACGGGAAAAATTGAGGGAAGCGTGGGACAGGTCGCCCAGACCCGGCACCTGCGCAAGCAGGGTGCGGTTGGTGGTTTCCACGATTTGAACGCTGCCCACGGAGCGTTCAATTACTACGCCCATGTCGCCGGTGGCGCGCAATTGCGGCGTGCTTGCGCAGCCAGCCAGTGCCACGGCTGTCGATACGCCAGCCATCACGCCCAGCCGCCGTCCCCATGCGGGCAAATACGTTATCAAAGAAAATTTAATGCGCATCAGGTAGTCCTTTTATCAGCATATCGACGATCCACCCTGCTTCCGCTTCGGAGATAAAGGGGTTCCACGGCGGCATCGTTGTGCCGGGGCGCCCTTGCAGGATGGTGAGTTTAAGTCCCTCGACGTCCTTGCCCTTGAGTGCCATGGGGGTAAGCGGTACACCTAGTCCGCCTTCCATCCGCAGGCCGTGGCAGGAGCCGCAGTCCTGGCGTACAAGATAGAGCAATTCGGTCTGGCGCGCAGAGGCCGGTTCGGCATGCACTGGCGATATGGCAAATACGGACAACGGAATGAGAAAAGCGCCCAGTCTTGAGATGTTCATGCGCATTGCCTCATGGCGCTACTTCGACCACGCCGGTCATGGTGGAGTGGGGGCCGCAGATATAAGGATAGGTGCCGGGCTTGTCGAAAGTGCGCTGCCATGACTCGCCGGGAAACAGACGATCCGATTCCGGAAAATTTTCCTGTTGGAACAAGACGGAGTGATTGGTGCGTTTTTCGTTATTGACCCACTTGACAGTGGTGCCTGGCCTGACTTTGATTTGCTGCGGCTCAAACTGCATTTTCGCAATGCTGACTTCGACTACTTCGCCGGCTTCGGCCGGCAGAATGGACAGGGCGATGATTGCAACGACTGCAGCAGATGCGGCTTTCAGCATGCTGGCTACAACGGCCCGGTTCATTTTTTACTCCTATTTAGCCTTGAGCGGCTAACGACGGATACTGCATCTTGTTTTTAGCATGCGGGAACCGGACGGCTCCCGCATGTACTGGCACAACTTACTGTTTTACTGCGTTGATATCAGCCTTGGCATTATCCAAGCCAAGCTTGTAGCCAAACGAAACATAGTGGTAACGGCCAGCGGTGTAGTCGTCGTGGATCGCGAAGCCGAAGTTGTAGGCCTTGCCCGGTTCCAGTTTGACGTCACCTTCGCCACCCGCCAGCTTGCGGGTGATGTTGACGGTCCAGGTATCGCCTTTCAGTTCGCCCTTGGCATCGGTCAGCGCCTTGCCGCCTTCCATCACGCGCTTGTCTGCGATATAGCCATCAACCGGCTTTTGACCCTTGCCGCTCTTGTACTGGATCAGGTCATAGAACTTGCCGGCTGCAACGTTGCCGTCCTTGACGTACTTGGTTTTATGGTCGTCTTTCACGCCCGGCATGGTACGCGCGTCGGTGTGACAGGTAGCCCAGCAGCCGCCAGCGGTATCCATGTCAACCTTGCCTTCTTCTTCCAGCATGAAGGCGATCTTCATCGGATTGTCGGCATCCATCTTCTTGCCGCTGGAGAAACCGGTGTTCTTCCAGGTAAAGCGCAGGTAGAGGTTGGTGCCGTCATGTGCCGCTTGAACGTTGACCGGAATGCTGCCCGGCTTGCCCTTGACGGGTTCCGGTTCCAGCACGGTGTTCTTCGACTGGCCGCCGGAAACGATCTTCTTGCCGAAATCTGGCGCTTCTTCCGAGCCAGTTTTTTCATCGACGTGGCAGCTGATGCAGGCCTCGCCTTTTTTCACTGCTTTAGCGCCGCCATGTTCAGTGCCTTTCAGGATCCATTCCATGCCGGCGCTGCCGGGATAGAATACCGTGATCTTTTTGCTCGGTGCCTTGCTCGCGTCTGCGGCAAGCGCTGCGCCGGAGCCCAGCGCAAGGATCAGACCCAGAGACGATACGGCAATCAGAGACTTGTTCATCGCATTTCCCTTCATTTGGTTAATTTTTATACAACGTTTGCAATACTAAGGGCGGCTACCGGTTTGCAGCAACGGTCACCGCCAATTTCCTTACTCTTCTTCCGGCATGTCCTTCGGCAGTTTATGCGCGATACCCTTGTGGCAGTCGATACATGTCTGCTTGTCGGCTTGCGCAGTTTCGTGCTGCTTGCGGGCGCGTTGTTTCTGCTTGTCGCCATCCATGCCTTCAAAGCTGTGGCAGTTGCGGCATTCGCGCGAATCTACCGATTTCATGCGAGCCCATTCGCGTGTGGCCAGCGTCAGACGTTTTGCTTCGAACTTTTCCTTGGTGTCGATGGTGCCGGTGATCTTGCCCAGAACTTCACGGCTAGCCTGGATCTTGCGCATAATCTTGTGCGTCCAGTCCTTCGGTACGTGGCAGTCGGAGCAGACGGCGCGCACACCAGTACGGTTCGCATAGTGAATGGTCTGCTTGTATTCCTGGTAGACGTTGTTTTCCATTTCATGGCAGCCAATGCAGAACTCGAGCTGATTGGTTGCTTCCATGCCAGTATTGAATCCGCCCCAGAACAGGATGCCGGCGACAAAACCGACGCTCAGCAGCGTCAAAAGTGAATAACGGACGCTAGGCTTGCGCAGCTTAGCTAACCAACCTGTAGATGCGTTTTTTGTGTCTGACATGGTTTATCTCTGAATACGGTTTTATTGCGTTTTATTTGACTTGCCGTGTCGTGCTTTTGGATTGCCTTCAAGCGCTTCGGCCAGTTCTTAACGGGTACTTCATGTTCCTGAAAAATCCGGAGGGCGGGTGCCCCCCGGATATCCTGCTTACATCAATAGACGTCGTGCTGCGTGTTAAGGATGTTGAACTTACCGGTCGGCGTGATCAACTTCGGATCCTTGATGACATGCTTGAGCTTGCGTGTCTTGTCGTCGAGGATCACGATCGCGGACGGTTCTGTCTTGCCAGCCCACAGCGAGAACCAGACTTCATCACCGGTCGCGTTGTACTCGGCATGCACCGTACGCTTGATCGCTTTGCTCTCCGGCAGATTTGCCATCTTGGCGATGTTGATGACTTCAGGTCCCTTGTCCAGGTTCTTGATGTCATACACCGTGACGGATTCAGCCAGTTCGCGTTCCGGGTTCAGCGGAGCGTCAGCCCACAGGTTGGTGGACTTCGGATGCGTCTTCACGAACAGCGAGCCGCCGCCGTGATTCTTCAGTTCCTGAACCACTTTCCATGCTTCCTTCGGATGCTTCACCGGATCGGTACCAATCAGCGAGATCACGTCGGCGCCGAGGTGGGAAGTTGCCCACACAGGACCGAACTTCGGGTGCACGAAGTTAGCGCCGCGACCCGGATGCGGACGGGCCTTGGTGTCCACCAGTGCAGCCAGTTTGCCGAGCTTGGTGTCGACGACAGCAACCTTGTTGGAGGCGTTTGCAGCCACCAGGAAGTAACGCTTGGTCGAATCCCAGCCGCCGTCATGCAGGAACTTGGCTGACTCGATCGTGGTTTCCTTCAGGTTCTTGACGTCGGAGTAGTCCACCAGCTTGATCATGCCGGTTTCCTTGATGTTCACAACCCATTCCGGCTTGTTCGGAGTAGCAACGATGGATGCTACGCGCGGTTCCGGATGGTATTCGCCATCATGCGTCTGACCACGGGTGGAAACGATCTTCAGCGGCTTCAATGTGTCGCCTTCGGTGATCACGTACTGCGGCGGCCAGTAGGAACCGGCGATCGCGTACTTGTCTTCGTAGCCCTTGAACTTGGAGGTTTCAACCGAGCGAGCTTCGATACCGGTCTTGATGGTTGCAACGACGGTCGGCTTCTCGTACCACATATCGATCAGGTCGAGCTTGCCGTCGCGGCCGATCACGTACACATAGCGGCCGGATGCGGACACGCGGGAGATGTGCACGGCGTAGCCGGTCTTGACGATACCCCAGATCTGCTTGGTGTCGCCGTCGATCAGAGCCACTTCGCCAGAGTCGCGCAAGGTCACCGAGAACACGTTCTTCAGGTTGATCTTGTTCAGCTGCTTCTTCGGACGATCTTCCGGTTTGACGATCAGCTTCCAGCTGTCCATCATGGCCTTCATGCCGAACTCAGGCGGTGCATCCGGAGTTTCCTGGATGTAGGTCGCCATCATCGAGATTTCCTCTTTGGTGAGGATGTCGTCGAAGTTCACCATGCCGCCTTCAGTACCGTAGGAAATAATTTTTTCCAGACGGCCCTGGCCAAGCTTCTTGGAGTTTTCCGGCTCCAGGTTCTTACCGGTTGCGCCTTTACGCAGGATGCCGTGGCAGCCAGCGCAGCGTTCGAAATAGATCTTGCTTGCAGCGGCTTTTTGCTCTGCGGTGAGCGCCGAGTCGCTGGCTGCGTAGGCTACCCCGATTGCCATTGGCAATGTTGCAAGCATTGCCATCAGCGGACGGGATATGGACTTCATTGAACTCATTTGCTACCTCCCTAACAAGGATAAATAACTACTTCTGTGACAAACAGCCTTCACTTAAAACTACAGACAAACACGTCATAAAACCTAAACGACCTTGTTCTTCCATGGCCTGTAGCGTGCGCTTTGGCAACCTTTATTTCCTTAACGCAAATCAATTTTTTTTGGACTGCCCAAGGATAGATTGACAGTCATCAGGAAATCTCTTTAGAACATCTCAGGCAGTGAGGAAATACGCGATGAGCAAGCGCCCAACCATCTTCCAATCGTTTGATTCGGACCCGAATCACAGGCGTACCGGCACCGTGTATCTTGTGGGCGCCGGCCCGGGTGATCCAGATTTGTTAACGGTGCGTGCGGCCAGGCTGCTGGCGCAGGCTGAGGTGGTCGTATACGACCATCTGGTCGGGGATGGCATCCTAGACTTGGTGAGTACGGCCGCAGAACGCATCTATGTCGGCAAGCAGAAGAGCATGCATACCGTGCCGCAGGACGGGATTAATGCGCTGCTGGTTCGTCTGGCGAAGCAGGGAAAACAGGTAATCCGCTTGAAAGGTGGCGACCCGTTCATTTTCGGTCGCGGCGGAGAAGAGGTGGAAGTGCTTGCTGCGGAGGGTATCAAATTCCAGATCGTGCCCGGCATTACTGCAGCCAGCGGTATCTCAAGCTATGCGGGTATTCCTCTGACGCATCGCGATTACGCGCAATCCTGCGTTTTCACGACTGGCCATCTGAAAGACGACAGCCTGAACCTCGACTGGGACAACCTGGTGCATCCGAACCAGACCGTGGTGATCTACATGGGCTTGGGGGCGTTGCCGGAAATCTGCCGCCAGCTGATTGCGCATGGCCGCGCTGCCAGCATACCGGTTGCGGTGATTGAACGGGGCACTACGCTCACGCAACGCGTCGTTACCGGCACTCTTTCTACGATCGCGGATCAGGTTGTCGCCCAAGGGTGCAAATCACCAAGTCTGATCATCGTGGGCGAGGTGGTTGCGTTGCATGCGACATTGCAGTGGTTTCCGCCGCAGGCAGTGAATTACGCGAAAGACGTCGCAGTCGCATAAATATTCTCATTATTGGAAAAAGCCTCCGGGTAATTGATCGGAGGCTTTTTTCTTTTGCAGCTTGTTACTTTGTCTTGATTGTTCATCAATGCGACGTCGGTTGGTTCGTCGCCATTGCCTATGAATAAGCTATGGCAGCCCACTATTCCATGCAATTTTTTTTGCCAGTGATGGTCAGAGAAAAAACTGGGCGGCCCTTTCGCTTCCTTGCCTGATTTGATGTGAAGCCACCGAATCAACGCTCTGCCGGTGGCAGGCGTATAATGAAAGGTTGTTTGCGAGAGGCGGCAAAGAAGCAGCGCTTGACGGAATTTCCCGTCGCGATGCTCTTAACATTCGGCCTCATACAAGGCCATTCATATTGACTATGTCAGACACGCTGTTAGCACCCACCCAATCTGCTGCACCCGCGATCCGCTTTGAAGATTTCGGACTCTCTTCCGATATTCTGCGCGCGCTCGCCGATCAGGGGTATGTTCATCCGACGCCGATCCAGGCTGAGGCGATTCCCATTGTCTTGCAAGGTCGCGATGTGATGGGCGCTGCCCAGACCGGCACCGGCAAGACGGCCGGTTTTTCATTGCCGATTATTCAACTTTTGCTTGCGCATGCGAGCGCCAGCGCTTCGCCTGCGCGTCATCCGGTAAGGGCGTTGATCCTGACGCCGACACGCGAACTGGCGGATCAGGTGGCTGAAAATGTGAAAGCCTATTCGCGTCATACACCCTTGCGTTCGACGGTTGTCTTCGGCGGCGTGGATATGGCGCCGCAGACGGCGGCATTGCGGTCCGGCGTTGAGATCCTGATTGCGACGCCGGGGCGCCTGCTTGACCATGTACAGCAAAAAACGCTGAACCTGTCGCAAACGCAAATTCTGGTGATGGATGAAGCGGACCGCATGCTTGACATGGGCTTCCTGCCTGACTTGCAGCGCATCATCAACCTGCTGCCGAAAGAGCGGCAGAGCCTCATGTTCTCCGCCACCTTTTCGCCGGAGATCAAGAAGCTCGCGAACAGCTTCCTGAAAAATCCGGTGACGATCGAAGTCGCGCGTAGCAATGCCACAGCCGAGAATGTCACTCAGGTGTTGTACAAGGTCGAGGAAGAAGCCAAACCTGATGCAGTGCTGCATATCATTCGCGAACGCGGCCTGAAGCAGGTGATCGTGTTTTCGAACACCAAGATCGGTGCATCCCGCTTATCGCGCCACTTGGAAAAAGAAGGTATCAAGGCAGCCGCGATCCATGGCGATAAGACCCAGGGCGAGCGTATGGCGGCGCTGGAAGCCTTCAAACAGGGGACAATCGAAGTGCTGGTGGCTACCGATGTGGCTGCGCGCGGGCTGGATATCGCAGAACTGCCCTGCGTGATCAACTTCGACTTGCCGTACAACGCTGAAGACTACGTGCACCGCATTGGACGCACCGGCCGCGCCGGCGCATCGGGCGACGCAATTTCGCTGTTCACCGACAAGGATGCACGCCTGCTGGGTGATATCGAAAAGCTGATCAAGCATACGATCTCGCGACTGCAGCTCAGCAGTTTCGTGCCCCAGCGCTCGGCTGACCGTCGCCCGCGCCATGAGGAAACCGATGAGCGGCCACAACCGACACGCGGCTCGCAATACGGTCGTAGCAGCGCATATGCGCCGCGTAAGGAAAAAATCGATCCCTGGTTCCTGAAGCCATATGAGCCTTCCGTGCCCGCGCCGCAGGCCGATGAAGGGGGCGCATCGTCGCAAACCTCTTCAACCAAGCCGCAGAAAACCAAGGTTGCGGCCCTGCTTGGCGGCACGCCGAAGCGCTGAATCAGTTTGTCGCGAAGCGTTGCGACCATGCTGCGAGCGCCCGCTTCCAGAAATCGTCGATCGATTGCGGCTGGTCGATTAACAGTTGCAGGAAGCGCGCTGCAGCAATCAGCTCTTCCAGAGGCTGATTCATATTGAGTGCCTGCGCGCCGGTCTGCTTCGACAGTTTTTCGCCAGCTGTATTGGTGACGACCGGCACATGCAGATAGCGCGGCGTCGGCACTTCAAGCAGATGCTGCAGGTAGATTTGGCGTGGCGTGGACTCCAGCAAATCGGCGCCTCGCACCACATCCGTAATCCCCTGATCGGCATCATCCACCACCACCGCAAGCTGGTACGCCCAGAATCCATCGGCACGCTTGAGTACGAAGTCGCCCACTTTGGTTGCCAGGTGCTGCGTCACCGTTCCCATCCACCGGTCTTCGAAGCGAATGCATGTGCTCGCGTCGTCGGGCACCCGCAAACGATAGGCGCGCGCCGTCTTGCCTGGCGCGAGTCCGTTGCGGCAGAGGCCGGAATAAACCGCTGCCCCATCACTCGCAACGCCAATGCGCGAGTCGGCGATTTCACGCCGCGTGCAGCCGCACGGATAGACTAGCTTCCCCAGGCGTGACAGCGCTTCCTGATACAGGTGCTTGCGCTGGCTCTGCCATACCACTGCGCCATCCCATGGCATGCCGAAGGCTTGCAGGTCTTGTAGGATTGCTTCCGCCGCGCCCGGGACGGTACGTGCTTCATCCACATCTTCGATGCGCACCAGCCACTGCCCATCGTGCGCGCGTGCGTCCAGAAAGCTGGCCATTGCGGCGACCAGCGATCCTTTGTGCAAGGGGCCGGTCGGGGAGGGGGCGAAACGTCCGATGTAGGGGGTCATGCGCATTCAGGACGCGTCTCTTTCCTGCAATGCGGGCAGGATTTTCCTGCAATGTAGTAGGGCGATAATTGTTCGCGTGGCGTGACGACTGCCCTGCAGGCGAAACACTGTCTGGTTTCGGTTGCTTGCAGTTGCGGATTGAGCGCAGTGCGGTAATCGAACACGAAACAGTCGCCGGTGTAATGCGCGCCACCGACTTCCTCGAAGTATTTCAAGATGCCGCCCTCGAGCTGGTAAACGCTATCGAAGCCCACATTCTGCATATGAATGGCGGCCTTTTCGCAGCGAATGCCGCCGGTGCAGAAGGTGACGACGGTCTTTTCGGCCAGTTCATCCTTGTGTTGCGCAATAACGTCGGGGAACTCGCTAAACTTTTCGATGCGGAAATCCACCGTGTTGTCGAAGGTGCCGACATCGACTTCAAATGCATTGCGGGTATCGACCATTACCACCGGCTTGCCGGCATCATCCTGGCCGCAATCCAGCCAGCGCTTGAGCGTCTTTGCATCGACCGCGGGCGCGCGGCCTTTTTCCGGCTGGATCAGCGGATGCTTCATTGTGATGATTTCACGCTTGAGCTTCACCAGCATCTTGGTAAACGGCTGGCTGTCGGAATAACTTTCCTTCACTGCTAGGTCGGCAAAGCGGATATCGGCACGCAGCCATGCGAGGAAGCGGTCGATCGGCTCGCGCAAACCCGCCAGGAAAAGGTTGATACCTTCCGGGCTGAGCAGGATCGTGCCTTTCAGTCCAAGCTGTTCGCATTGGGCGCGGAATTGCGGACGCTTTTCGCGCGTATCCTCGAGGGTGATGAATTTGTAAGCGGCAATATTGACGTAGGGTGTGGCGAGTTGCATGGAAGGTGTGGAGATAAGTCTTTGATTTGCCGACATTATAGGCGTCGCTCCGAATTCTGGCAGGAGCCGGATTCAGTGCTTGAGTCATTGCTATTAATAAGCAAAATTACTGCTGTTTTATTCCGTATTTTCCATGATCTGACAAGGAATAAAGTTGCCTAACCCTTGCTCATCGGAAGCAGTCAGGCGCGGTAAAATACGCCGATGACTTCGCCGCAATTCATCCATCTCCGCCTCCATTCCGAATATTCGATCGTCGACGGCCTTGTGCGCATCGACGACGTTGTCAAAGTCGCAGCAAAGGATGGCCAGCCCGCGCTGGCGATTACCGACCTGGCCAACCTGTTTGGTATGGTCAAGTTTTACAAGGCGGCACGCAGCAAGGGCGTCAAGCCAATCGCCGGCTGTGACGTCTGGATCACTAATGATGATGACCGCGACAAGCCGTCGCGCCTGCTGTTGCTGGTCAAGAACCGCAATGGTTACCTGCAGCTATGCGAGTTGCTGTCGAAGGCGTGGTTGACGAATGTGCATCGTGGACGGGCGGAAATCCGTGCGGACTGGCTGGAGAACGGCGCTGCCAGCGAACTGATTGCCTTGTCGGGCGCGCATTCCGGCGACATCGGCATGGCGATCGACAATGGCAACTTGGCTGCGGCAGAACGCTGTGCGCAGCGCTGGGCGACAATTTTCCCCGATCACTTTTATATCGAAGTGCAACGCTACGGCCAGTCGAACATGGAAAACCATGTGCGGCAGGCGGTGGGACTGGCGGCAAAACTGAAACTGCCGGTCGTCGCGACGCATCCGACCCAGTTCCTCAAGCGGGAAGAATTCATTGCGCATGAGGCGCGCACCTGTATCGCGGAAGGCGAGATCCTCGCCAACCCGCGCCGTGCCAAGCGCTTCAATGAACGGCAGTGCTTCAGGACGCAGGCCGAGATGACTGAGGTATTCGCCGATATGCCGGCGGCATTGCAGAATTCGATTGAAATTGCCAAGCGCTGCAACCTGCAACTGGAGCTGGGAAAACCGAAGCTGCCGCAGTTCCCGACACCGGACGGCATGTCTCTCGACGACTTTCTGGTGCAGCAGGCCCGGAGTGGCCTGGAAGAGCGCTTGCTGCAATTGTTCCCCGACGAAGAGAAGCGGGAAAAGAACCGGCAGCGCTA
>DATFAZ010000085.1:0-9278 GCA_035254105.1 Noviherbaspirillum sp.
GTATGGCCCGGACGCTTGACGTGTACCACCTTGCTCCGTAACGCCCACGCACACCTCTCCGATTTAAATCGATAGCAATTGCGGCATATGATTCGCCATTTGCTCGCCGCGTCATAAGTTCCAAAAGCAAATAGTCATCGACTTTTCGAGTCCTCCCTGTTCCGGCATTATCTCGACCATTGCTTATGCTTGAGTTAGAACTGGCCCTTCGGGCTTGCCACGCTTCAGCCAAACCTAGCAACTGGTGCAGCAAAAATGTTGTGTCTATTTTTCGTTCAGATAGGTACATCGTTTCCAAATGCTGCGTTTTTCAATATGAACGCGTAGTTTAGTAATGAGAAATTTTTCTCGTCCCAAAGGCCGCAAAATCGTCAATCCCGAACACGTTTTTTAACTCTTAGTGCGGAAAGGTGTATACGTTAGACCCTACGTATTCGCAATTCGGATTGATGTTCACTAGATATCGCTCCGATATTGACGTGCGCCCGATTACTTCTTATAAAATCCTGCCGCTATAATGACGCCGTCCAATCGTTCAAAATAGGCCGATTTTGCCTGAATTTCCTGTGATATTGGATTTACCCATTTGTAGTCGACCCACCCTGTGCCGGCGGAACCAGCCTTTGCAAGGATCTCTTTGATAAAGAGCTTGTTGTCGGCATCACGCAAGTTGGACAAATCTTTCCCAATAATTCTCGGATTCACACCATGAGCAAGCACCACTCCGTTCATGTCATAAATCGTTAGATAAAGGTCCCGGTCAACAAACTGCCCTTTATTGTTGCTCGCCTCTTCAATGGCCTTTGTTTTCCCATTGGTCTTGAGATAAATCACTGCCTTCTTGACCATTGCCACCGCTTCTTCAGCTGTACCTTGTTCAGCTGAGAAAGCAAGATGAGTAAAGCCCAGCATTGACAGGAAAAAAACAACTTTCAGAAATAGCCTCTTCATTTTTAGTCCTCCTTAGTCATACTATTTGACGTCTAACCCTGCAGGAACCGCAGGTGCATTTGAATCGTTATGTCAGTGCGATTACATGATCTGGAATTGTGTAACGAGCATCTATTTGACCTACGTATGTCGTATCGCGGATGCCAGGTTCGGACGTTCCTCCTTTTCTCCGTTGCTTCGCATTCGCGCACTGCGCGAAGCGAAAATGGGGGCCAATTCACCAACGATGCCTCGTCGGAACGCCAGTACACAAATGATGAAAATGAAACCGGTCACAATCGTGACTGACTCGCCGATCGTCTGGAACCACTCCACACCAGTGATGGCTGCAACCCAGTTACCGATTTCTCCAAGCTTGTTCTCTAGGATGATAATGACAAGGGCGCCAACAATTGGCCCCGTCAATGTCCCCAAGCCTCCGACCAGCGTCATCAAGACCACGAGGCCAGATAATGTCCAATGGACGTCGGTCAGAGTTTCGAACCCGAGCACCACGCTCTTGGTGGCGCCGGCAAGGCCGGACAGAGCTGCCGAAAGGACAAACGCCAGCAGCTTGTAACGATCAACGTCATAACCAAGCGAAACAGCCCGCGCCTGATTTTCCTTTACTGCTTTCAGTACCTGACCAAATGGGGAATGTACGGTGCGGACGATGAGTGCAAACCCGCCCAATGCGATGGCTAACACGACGTAATAGAGAGTCAAGTCATCCGCCAGACTGATCGTGCCGAAAAGACTGCCGCGCGGAATCGCCTGAAGTCCATCTTCACCGCCGGTAAAGGGCGCCTGCAAAAACACGAAAAACAGCATCTGCGCCAATGCCAGGGTGATCATCGTGAAATAGATTCCCTGACGGCGAATGGCGAGACTCCCCATCAACAGGCCGATTGCTGCTGAAAACGCTACACCGGCAAGCAGCCCGATTTCGAATGGCCATCCCCAGTTCTTCAGCACGTAACCCGCAACGTACCCTGCACCGCCAAAAAATGCCGCATGGCCGAACGAAAGCAGTCCGGTAAAGCCGATTAGCAAGTTGAATGCACAGGCAAATAGCGCAAAACAAAGGATTTTCATGAGAAACACCGGGTACAACACAAACGGTGCGGCCAGCGCCATCGCGATCAGCGCCATGTATCCAAGCTTTTTGTTCATACAACCTCTCCCAATCATTTCTCTTTGCCGAACAAGCCGGCCGGCCGGATCATCAGCACGATTGCCATAATGATGAACACCACGGTGGCCGACAGCTCCGGATAGAACACGCGCGTCAGCCCCTCGATCACGCCGAGACTCAGGCCGGTGACGATGGCCCCAAGGATGGAACCCATACCGCCAATCACCACGACGGCGAACACGATGATGATCAGGTTGGATCCCATGAGCGGAGATATCTGGATCACCGGCGCAGCCAACACACCCGCAAACGCCGCAAGCGCAACGCCGAATCCGTAGGTCAGCGTTACCATCAGCGGCACATTGACGCCGAAGGCTTCGACCAGCTTCGGGTTTTCCGTCCCAGCGCGGAGATAGGCGCCCAGCCGCGTCCTTTCTATTACGTACCAGGTTGACAGGCAGACCGCCAGGGACGCGACCACCACCCACGCCCGGTAATTGGGCAGGACCATGAATCCAAGATTGGTGGCGCCTGCCAGTTGCTCCGGCACCGAATAGGGTTGACCCGCCACGCCATAGAACGAGCGAAACATGCCTTCCGTCATCAGGGTGATGCCGAAGGTCAGCAGCAAGCCGTACAGATGATCCAGCTTATAAAGCCAGCGCAGCATCGTCCTCTCGATGACGATGCCGAAAATGCCGACCAAGATGGGCGCGGCAATCAACATGACCCAGTAACTGAGACCGAGATAATTGAGGCCCATCCAAACCAGGAACGCGCCCATCATGTACAGCGCGCCGTGCGAAAAGTTGATGACATTGAGCAGACCGAAGATCACAGCCAGGCCGAGCGACAGCATTGCGTAAAACGAACCATTGACAAGGCCGAGCAGCAACTGACTCAGCATGGCCTGCAAGGGAATACCGAAAATTTCCATGAGAAGCACCAAAATGTGACGTGACGACACGCTCGACGAGACGGTCATCGGCATGCCTTAAAGCATGCCGATGCCTTAAAGCGTTACTTCCAGAGCGAGCACTTCGACTCTGCCTTGGTCGTATATGCCTGATCACCGGGGATCGTCTGCACCACCTTGTAGTAGTCCCACGGATACTTGGACTCGGCCGGCGACTTTACCTGCATCAGGTACATGTCGTGCACCATGCGACCGTCCGGGCGGATCACGCCATTCTTCGCAAAGAAGTCGTTGATCGGCGTTTTCTTCATCTGGGCCATTACCTTGTCGGGATCGTCGCTGTTGATCGCCTTGACCGCATTCAAATAGTGCATGGTTGCGGAGTAGTCGCCGGCCTGCAGCATGGACGGCATCTTCTTCATCTTTTCGAAATAGCGCTTACTCCATTTTCGGCTTTCGTCATTCTGGTCCCAGTACCAGCCATCGGTGAAGTACATGCCCTGCGTCAGATTCAACCCGAGCGAATGTACATCGTTGATAAACATCAGCAAGCCTGCCAGCTTCATGCCTTTGGTAATGCCGAATTCATTGGCAGCCTTGATGGTATTAATCGTATCGCCGCCCGCATTGGCCAGACCAAGGATGTCTGCTTTGGATGCCTGTGCCTGCAGAAGAAAAGATGAGAAGTCGGAGGCCGATAGCGGATGGCGCGCTGCGCCGAGCACGGTGCCGCCGTTGGCTTTCACCACGTCGGCCGTATCCTTCTCCAGAGAATGGCCAAACGCATAGTCAGCAGTCAGGAAATACCACTTTTTCCCGCCCTGCTTGACGATCGCGCTGCCTGTGCCCTTGGCCAACGCCACCGTGTCATAAACGTAATGAATTGTGTATGGAGAGCAGTCTTCATTGGTCAGACGCGAAGATGCGGAGCCGATGGAAATGAAAGGCTTCTTTTTCTCCTGTGCGACCTTGGCGATGGCCAAGTTGACCGAAGAATTGCTGCCGCCGAGAATCACATCGACACCCTGTTGGTCAAACCACTCGCGCGCCTTGCTCGCGCCAGTGTCGGCTTTGTTCTGGTGATCAGCTACGATAAATTCGACTGGCTTCCCGAGTGCCCTGCCGAAGTCGGCGATCGCCATCTTGACTGCCTCCGCGCCGCCGGGTCCGTCAATGTCGGCATAAACGCCTGACATGTCAGTGATCATACCGATCTTGACAACGTCGCCGGACAGCTGTGCGAAGCTGGTCGCGCTGTATCCGGCCAAGGCGAGCGTCAACGCGGCGATCAATGTTTTTTCTTTGGTGGATTTCATCATGTCTCCTGTTCATGAAAATTCTGGAAAATCAAATCACACGCCGAGCAGCTCGTGCAGCACGGACATCTTGGCGTCAAGCTCTGATGCGGCAAAGGTCTCGACCATCTGACCATGCTCCATCACGTAAAACCGGTCCGCCAATGGCGCGGCGAATCGGAAATTCTGTTCAACCATCACGATCGTGTAACCGCGTTCCTTCAGCGCCTTGATCATGCGGGCGAGCGCCTGGACGATGACCGGTGCGAGGCCTTCGGATATTTCATCAAGCAGCAGCAACTTCGCCCCTGAACGCAGGATGCGCGCAACGGCAAGCATCTGCTGTTCGCCGCCCGACAGCCGTGTTCCCTGGCTTGCCCGGCGTTCCCGCAAATTCGGGAACAGCGCATAGATTTCCTCGACGGACATGCCTTTTTCGGTCTTCGAGACGAGGGGAGGCAACAGCAGGTTCTCTTCTGTGGAGAGGGAGGAGAAAATGCCCCGTTCTTCCGGACAGTATCCGACGCCCAGATGGGCGATTCGATGAGTCGGCAAGCCGAGCGCCTCCACACCGCCGACCTTGATTGATCCGGTCCGCTCGCCGGTCAGTCCCATGATCGCGCGCAGAGTTGTCGTGCGGCCGGCACCATTACGGCCCAACAGCGTTACCACTTCTCCGGGTAGCACCACCAAGTTGACATCGTGCAGGATGTGCGACTCGCCATACCACGCCTTCAGGTTCGTGATCTCCAGTGCCGGCGTTGCCATCAGTGCGCTCCTTCCAGCATGCCTGCCGTGGTGCCCATGTAGGCTTCCATCACCTGCGGATTGCCCGAAACTTCAGCGTAGGTGCCTTCGGCCAGCATGGCACCGCGCTGCAGAACGGAAATGCGATCGCAGATGCCGGCTACCACGCTCATGTTGTGTTCCACCATCAGGATGGTGCGGCCCGACGAGATCTTCTTGATCAGCTCGGCGACACGATGCACATCCTCATGCCCCATGCCTTGGGTCGGCTCGTCGAGCAGCATGACTTCCGGCTCCATGCCGAGCGTGGTCGCAATTTCCAGCGCCCTTTTCCTGCCATATGGGAGGTCGATGGTCACCGTATCGGCAAACAGGTCCAGATCCACCTGCTCCAGCAAGTGCATCGCCTTGTCGTTCAGCTTATTGAGGCTTTGTTCGCTCTTCCAGAAGTGGAACGACGTGCCGAGTGCGCGCTGCAGGCCGATGCGCACGTTCTCCAGCACCGTCAGGTGCGGAAAGACGGCGGAAATCTGGAACGACCGGATGATGCCTTGGCGCGCTATCTGCGATGGCGTCGCCGCGGTAACGTCATTGCCGTTGAAAAGAATCCGGCCGGAACTAGGTGCGAGGAACTTTGTCAGCAGGTTGAAGCAGGTGGTTTTTCCGGCACCATTCGGCCCGATCAGCGCATGGATGTGGCCGCGCCGGATGTTCAGGTCGACGTTATCGACCGCAGTGAAACCCTTGAAATCGCGGGTCAGGCCAACCGCCTGCAGCACGAAGTCGGTCATGTCATGTCTCCTTAATTCTGTGAATCCGAAGCAGCTTCGGCCTGTCCGCTGGCAATTTCGCGCAGGCGGAATTTCTGTACCTTCCCGGTAGAGGTTTTTGGAAGCGCACCGATCACGATTTTCTTAGGCACCTTGAAGTGCGCCAGATGCGCCCGGCAATGCGCGATCAGTTCCGCATCGCTTGCGACGCTGCCGGCATACAGCTCGACAAAAGCGCACGGCGTCTCTCCCCATTTCTGATCAGGCTGGGCGACAACGGCCGCAGTCCGCACGGCGGGATGCCGGTACAGGACGTCTTCAACTTCGACCGAGTTGATGTTTTCGCCGCCGGAGATGATGACGTCCTTGGAACGGTCCTTGATCTTGAGATAGCCATCCGGGTGCACCACGGCGAGGTCGCCCGAATGGAACCAACCACCGGCAAACGCCTCGGCGGTGGCGGCCGGATTCTTCAGGTAGCCTTTCATCGTCATGTTTCCGCGGAACATGACTTCTCCTACTGTTATGCCGTCGGCGGGAACTGGCCGCATCGTCAGCGGATCGAGCACCGCGACGGCATCCTGCGCGGTATAGCGCACCCCTTGGCGCCCCTTCATCTGGGCCATATCCGAGGCGTCGAGCCCGAGCCAGGTATCCTGCGGCACGCATACCACCGAGGGGCCATATACCTCCGTCAATCCATAGATCTGTGTGATCACAATGCCGATCCGCTCCAGCGCTTCAATCACGGATACCGGTGGCGGGGCGCCGCCGATCAGTCCATGGACCGTGTGCGACAAGCTCTTTCCCTTGCCGCGCGCCGCCTCGGCCAGCATGGCGTGGACGATCGGCGCCCCGCAGTAATGCGTGACCCCGTGATCCTCTATTGCCGCCAGTGCTGCCTCGGCGTCGAAGCGTCGCATGCAGATATGGGTCCCGGCATTGGCCGCAAGCGTCCAGCATAGTCCCCAACCGTTGCAATGAAACAGCGGCAAGGACCACAGAAAGACGGGATGGCGCGGCATCTGCCAGTCGATCATGTTCGACAGTGCTGCCAAGTAAGCGCCACGGTGGTGATAGACAACGCCTTTCGGATTGCCCGTCGTGCCGGAGGTGTAGTTCAGGGCGATCGCCTGCCATTCATCGACCGGCTCGCGTGGCGAAAAGTCTTCCGTGCCTGTCGCAATGAACGCTTCGTAGTCGAACTCGCCCAGCCGGCTTCCGCCCGGGCCTTGCGCGTCGTCGATGTCGATCACGAGCGGCTTCCGTCGAACCAGCATCAGCGCGGCACACACTAGTGGGGCGAACTCCGTGTCAGTGATCAGCACCCTTGCATCGGAATGATCGAGCATGAAGGCGATCGTCTTTGCGTCGAGACGGGTATTGAGCGTGCATAGCACGGCGCCCGACATCGGGACGCCGAAATGGGCTTCGATCATTTCCGGCGTATTAGCCGCCATCACCGCGACCGTATCGCCGCCACCAATGCCCTGATGATTGAGCGCAGATGCCAGACGCATGCAGCGTGCATAGGTTTCGCGCCATGCATAACTTCGCTTGCCGTGCACGATGGCAAGACGGTTTGGATAGACCGCCGCCGTTCGCGCGATGAAGGAAATCGGGGACAGCGGAACGAAGTTGACGTCGTTCCTTCCGAGGTTTTCTTCGTAGGGATTAATGTGAATATTCATATCGGAGACCACTTAACGCAGCATGCTCCGCGAAATGATCATTCGCTGGATTTCGGATGTGCCCTCCACGATCTCGAGCACCTTGGCGTCACCGAACGCACGCGCCACTGCATACTCGGCCATGATTCCGTTGCCGCCATGGATCTGCACCGCCTGGTGCGCTGCCTCCATTGCCTTTTCCGTCGCAAACAGCTTGCCCATCGACGCCTGACTGTCGAATGGCCGACCCATGTCCTTGAGCGCGGCGGCGTTGTACAACATGAGGCGGGCTGCGTGAGCATGCGTGGCCATGTCGGCCACTTTGAACTGCAGTGCCTGGAATTCGGACAGGGGTTTTCCAAAAGCCTTGCGGTCCTTCATATAGCTGACCGACCGTTCCAGAGACCCTTGCAGGATACCGAGCGCCAGTGCGCCGATGAGAATGCGGCCGGTACTGATCTGCGACAGTGTCTGCTTGAGTCCCGAGCCCTTTTCACCCAGCAGATGGTCGCCCGGTATCACGCAGTCGTCGAAGAACAGCTCGTAGGTTGTCGATGCACGCCAGCCGATCTTGTTGAGCTTCCGCCCGAGGCTGAAGCCAGGGGCGCCGCTCGGGATGATGAAATTGGAAATCTCGTTCTTGCCACCGGGACGCGTTTCGGTGACGGCAGCAATGACGATTGGGCCGGTGATATCGGTGCCGGAATTGCTGATGAAGGTCTTGGAGCCATTAATTACCCACTTGCCGTCGACCAGTTTGGCGCGCGTCTGGATGTTCGTCGTGTCCGATCCGGCGTTTGGCTCCGTCAAACCGATACAGGCGACCTGTTCGCCGGACAGGATTGGCGTTAGATAGCGCTGCTTCTGCTCGTGCGTTCCGAAGTTGTTAAGCAGGCTGGCCGTGGTCGAGTTGGCCATGATGGAGACCGCAACCGCGGCATCGATGCGTGCGATCTCCTCCAGCACGATGGCAAACGCCTGCCATTCACCGCCACCGCCGCCGTACGCTTCTGGATACGGGAGGCCAATGAAGCCCAGCTCGCCCGCCTTGGACCAAACGGAGTACGGGAAGGACTGCTCTTCCCACAGTTTTTCCGAAATTGGTGCAATTTCCTTCTCCGCAAAACGGCGCACCGATTCGCGCACCATGTCATATTGCTCGTTGTTCCAGTGTGGCATGTCGTTTCTCTCTTGATCGGTGTATCGCTGTGGTCAGGCTGAAATGTAGGCGGTCTTGACCGTCGTATAGAACTCGCGGGCGTACTCGCCTTGCTCTCGCGGTCCGTAACTGGACGCCTTGCGCCCGCCGAAGGGCACGTGATAATCGACGCCTGCCGTCGGCAGGTTGACCATCACCATGCCGACCGCAGCGTTGCGTTTGTAGTGCGTGGCATGTTTCAGCGACTGAGTCACGATGCCGCCGCACAGGCCGAAGGGCGTATCGTTAGCAATTGCTAGCGCTTCTTCGTAGTCCTTGACGCGAATGACGGATGCCACCGGGCCGAACACTTCTTCTCTGTTGATTGTCATCTCTGGCGTAGTGCCGACAAACAGTGCCGGTTCGAGGTAATATCCCGGCTGCTCGCCTTCGAGGACGCGACCGCCGTGCACCATCTCGCCGCCTTCGCGCTGGGCCAGTGCGATGTAACGCAAGTCTTTCTGCAGTTGCACCTCATCAACGACCGGACCAATATCAGTTCCCGTAGCTGTCGCATCGCCCACCTGCAGGGATATCATGCGTGCGCGCAGCGCGTCGATGTAAGCATCGTGGATTTTTTCCGTGACGATGATGCGGCTGCTGGCTGTGCAGCGCTG
>DATFAZ010000086.1:0-4394 GCA_035254105.1 Noviherbaspirillum sp.
TTCAGTTCAAAAGAAAGGCACTGCGGGCATCGGAAAGTGGTTTGGCCCCATTGTGCTTGCCTGGTTTGCGACACTCGCAGCGATGGGCGTCATCAACATCATCGCCAATCCGCACGTTCTTGCCGCGCTCAATCCGCTCTACGCCGTTCGTTTCCTCGCACAAAACGGCTGGCTCGCATTTCTCGCGCTTGGTGCTGTCGTGCTCGCTTTTACGGGGGCGGAAGCGCTGTACGCCGATATGGGGCATTTCGGCAAGATACCGATTCGGGTTGCCTGGTTTACGGTGGTATTCCCCGGACTCGCGCTGAATTACCTTGGGCAAGGGGCGCTGCTGCTTTCCAGTCCGGAAGCGGTCTCTAATCCTTTTTACCAGCAACTTGGCCCGTGGAGCATCTATCCGCTCGTCGCACTGTCGACAATAGCGACGGTCATTGCGTCGCAAGCCACGATCTCCGGAACCTTTTCCATTACTCAGCAGGCGATTGCGCTCGGCTATCTGCCTCGCATGCGCATTGTGTTCACGTCCGAGAGGGAAATGGGCCAGATTTACATCCCGTTCGTCAATTGGCTGCAACTGACGGCAGTTGTGCTCGCAGTCGTGGGATTCGCTTCGTCATCCAACCTGGCTTCCGCCTATGGCATCGCAGTCACGGCGACGATGCTCATGACGACGATTCTGACCTTCTTTGTTGTGCGTTATGGCTGGAAGTACAGTGCGTTCGTTGCCTGGACGGCGACAAGTTTTTTCCTTGCCATCGATCTCGCATTCTTCTCCGCCAATACTCTGAAGATTCTGCACGGCGGTTGGTTCCCTCTGGCGTTGGGCGCGGTTGCCATGCTCGTAATGACGACCTGGAAGGATGGACGGCATCTCGTGTACGAAAACTTGCAGCGCCATCTCGTTCCGCTCCACGATTTTCTCCAGTCCCTGTTTATCGGCACGCCGACACGTGTGGAGGGCACAGCAGTATTCTTCCGAGCCGAAGGGGATGGTGTGCCGCACGCGATGCTCCACAACCTTCTGCATAATAAGATCCTGCACGAGCGCACCGTATTCCTGACAGTAAAGAACGAAGACATTCCTCGTGTTCCCTCCTCTCAGCGGGTACAGGTGGAAAACCTTGGTCACAACTGCTTCCAGGTAAATATCCATTACGGGTTCATGGATGAACGTGACATTCCTCAGGCGCTTAGCCAGTGCAAGGAAGTGGGGCTGGATCTCGACCCAATGCAGACGTCCTACTTCATTGCGCGACAGAACGTTATCCCACGGGTCGGTAGCGGTATGGCGTTGTGGCGGGAGGCATTGTTCGCAACGATGTCACGCAATGCGCGCGACGCGGCGGATTACTACCGGGTGCCGGCCAATAGAGTCATCGAACTTGGAACGCAGGTCGAAATATAACGATAGGAGCATCGCGCGTTCTACGCCCGCTTCCGAGAGTTATGTGTGACTGCTTAGGGTCGACTGTTCTCCTTCGTCCCGCTCTAGTGGTCGTCTGAAAGACAGCCGATAGCAGTCGGTGCCTCATGGGTGCCGAGCATGCGCTCCCGATCAAAAAGCCGGCTTTCCAAAAGGTATGGAATTCCCCATCTGCAGACGTTCATGATGGGCCTGCGGCTTCGTGACCTACGTGCGAGGGCACACCCCGTCCATCCTTGTTCTGGATGTAAAGGTAGATCATCCTCATCGAAACGCCGGCGTGGTCAAGCAATTCCTGAACGGCTAGGATGTTGTAACGCGAAGAAGGCAGTGGGGCATTGCGCGAAGCTTGGCGCTGAGTGCCGTGCTATCAGGGTGATTGCTGCACGGCCAACGGGGAAATGAAAGAGGCTATAAAAAGGCCAAAAAAAAACCGCTAGCCTTGCGGTAGCGGGTAAATCCAATTCAAGGAGAGTTGGAGGAGACAGAAACAATCATACTCACATGCAAGTAAAAAATCCGCTTCCGTTATCGAATGACAGATATTTGCACTGAGAATAACGCGCCTATGCATCAAAAAAGCCCGGGACGCTTGTGGCGTGCGGGCTCATGTCTCTCGTCTTTCCCTAGCTTGGATTTTTTTGTACTGCCCGCGAAGTTTACTCCATTCAAGCCACGAAAAGAATGAGGTTGGTCACATGAAGCTGGGAGAGTACTTTATGCCTTCTTCAGGCACGCGCTCATGAATTTCTTGCGCTCGGCGCCTTTCTTATCCTTTGCGTCGGCGTTGCAGGTCTTCATTTTGTCTTGTTGCGCCTTCTGTGCGTCGCTCACCTTCGGCTTGGCGCTCAAGCATTCCTTTATGAAGGCCTTGCGCTCGTCACCCTTCTTGTCGCCGGCGTCCTTGTTGCAGGTGGTCATCTTGTTCTGCTGTACAGTCGCGGCATGGGCGACGTTCAACAGGAATGGCGAGGCCAGCATCAATGCGGCAATTAGTTTTTTCATTGTGTCTTCCTTGAAGCGGTTCAAAATTCCGGTGTAGAGAACGGCAGTTACTTGCCGATCTGTTTGCTGACCGCGTTTTCCTGCTGGTTTAGCACGCGTTGTTCAGCTTTGGTAATGTGGCCATGATTTTGCGCTGCCATATCGCGCTCTTCCTGGCGAATCTGGCGATCTTCCTTGCGCAGTGCCTGCGCTTGCTGTTTCGTGATGTCGCCTTCCTTGCGCTCCTGCGTGATCCGGCGATTCTGCCGCTCCAGGCGGTCATTCACCTGGTCACGGCGAGGGTGATTCTTTTCCCACTTGGTTTCGGCCATCGCACTGCTGGCGCTGGCGGCAAAGGCGGCAATCAACACGGAGGCTAGAGCGGCTTTTTGCTTGGAGTTCAACATGGTGGACCCTTTCAGTTGGTATGTTGGTTTCATGGTGCTGCCCCTCCATAACGAGCGTTGCCGTGGTTTTGACGACAGCGATATGTTCTATCTTTGTAACGAACTGTGTCCGGTAGTAATAACGCGATCAGTGCGCACCACGTCACATAAAATGACTCCATTGTTTGCATTTTTAAACTCGCTGCCACAACCGTGACCTTAATAAAATTTCGATTCTTGCTTGGCGCCGCCATGCTCCTGCTGGCGACCGCCGGTTGCACGGCGAAGCCGCCGTCCTGCGCTGACCATTTCCTTGGCGGGCAGGCCCCCGTCATTACCAGCCAGTCCCTGGGAAAGAAAACCACGATGCTGTGTTTCGAGGGATACGCGGTTACGTACAGCGGGGTGTCGCGTACGCCACTCTGGTCGGCCGAACATCTGACCGAGAAGCGGGTCGATGCAGCTGGGCGGCTAAAGCGTAAGAATGCCTTCCACGCCGAAGAGCAGTTGCCGCCAGCGGATCGTGCGGAGCTGGCGGATTATGTGCGCTCGGGCTTCGACCGC
Source organism: Noviherbaspirillum sp. (assembly GCA_035254105.1). Taxonomy (GTDB): domain Bacteria; phylum Pseudomonadota; class Gammaproteobacteria; order Burkholderiales; family Burkholderiaceae_D; genus Noviherbaspirillum. The sequence continues at coordinate 3,358 of DATFAZ010000086.1, forward strand.
GGGCACATGGCACCGAACGGCGACATGCCGACCGAGAATGCGCAGTATGAAAGCTTTTCGCTGGCAAACATCATCCCGCAGAATCCGAAGAACAATCAGATCCTGTGGGAAGGCATCGAAGAGGCCACCCGCGAGCTGACCCGCGAAGACAAGGAACTGTACGTTGTGACCGGGCCAATCTTCGAGGGCAGTGACCTCGAGCGCATGAATGGTCGAGTACTGGTGCCGACATCCGTCTACAAGGCGATCTATGATCCGGCGAAAAAACAGGCGGGCGCGTATGTGACACCGAACGCGGCGGGCATGGAATACCAGACGATGTCGATTGCAGACCTGGAGCAACGTATCCACATCACGCTCTTCCCGGCACTGGCGCCGGACATCAAGGCCGTGAAAATGCCGATGCCGGAGCCGACCCCGCATGGCCGGCGCAGCGCAAAGAGCAAGCCCGTCGAAGTCGATCCCCCTGAAAGGCAATGATCATGGCATCCATTAAACCGTATCAGAATGAGGAAGAGGCACTCGCCATCGGCGAGCTGAACATCGAAAACCGCCTGGACCGTGTATCGGTCTACGGCTCGCTCGAATTCACAAAGGACAAGGTCGGCCTGGCGCAGGCGAAGGCATTGAAGGAAGTCGTCGATGCCGTGGTGGCCGCGCTCGAAAGGGAAAAATCCTTGCCCGAGCATGTCCAGGTAAAGCCGACCGAGAAGGTCAAGAATCCGTTTGGCTGAAAAGTGAGTGACGGCATGAGCACGCGTAACCTGTATGGCGGCCTGGTCGGCACCAAGGTGGTCGTCATCACCATTCAGCGCGAGGATATCGAACGTCGGAAGATCGAGCCGGCGTTGTCATCCCTGAACCGACTGATCGATTCACAGGAGGCACTGGAGGCAAGCAATGGCACGATTTCGCTCATGGTGAGCGGTTATGATGACGATCCACGTGAACTGCACCTGATTCCCGAGGTGCGCACCTTTTTTCTGGAGCTGGACGAGCAATTCCCGTTCTGGTTTCATGTCTGCACGCGCATCGAG
>DATFAZ010000087.1:0-9942 GCA_035254105.1 Noviherbaspirillum sp.
CAGATATTTCAGCGATACAACAACCGGCCCGGCAACCGCCCGCCGACGACCAGATGGCGCGATTCGTTTCCACCGTGCTGGCCGACACCGAAGACACCTGGACCGCGTTGTTCCGTTCGCAAGGCAGCGATTATGTGAAGCCGCGCCTGGTTTTGTTTTCCGACATGACGCCCACTGCATGCGGCACCGGGCAGGCGGCAATGGGGCCCTTCTATTGCCCCGGCGACCAGAAAATTTACATCGACCTGAGCTTTTACCGCCTGATGCAGCAGCGCTTCAACGTTTCCGGGGAATTTGCGCAAGCTTATGTGATTGCGCATGAAGTCGGCCACCATGTGCAGCACCTGACAGGCATTTCTGACCGTGTTGAGAATGCGCGACGCCGTGCGTCGGAAGCGCAGGGCAATGCACTTTCCGTGCGTCTGGAATTGCAGGCTGACTGTTTCGCCGGAGTATGGGCGCATCATGCCAACCAGGCACGCAGCATCCTGGAAGCCGGCGACGTCGAAGCGGCATTGAACGCAGCCAGCGCCATCGGCGACGATGCATTGCAACGCCAGACGCAGGGACAGGTGGTGCCAGACTCGTTTACACACGGCACATCGGCGCAGCGGGTGCGCTGGTTCCGGCGCGGCATCGAGAGCGGCGAGGTCGGCGCATGCAATACTTTCGAGACGCGCCAGCTGTAGAATGCTGAACCCTCGATGAATACATAACTTCGCATATACATGGCGCACAGCTTGTGCTGCTGGCGGCACAAGGATCAAACACATGCAATCTCTGGAATTTCCCCTGAATGGCGAATACGTTGAACTCAACCAGTTGCTGAAACTGGCGGGCATCTGCGATAGCGGCGGCGCCGGCAAAGCCATCGTTGCCAGCGGAGAAGTGGCGGTGGATGGCCGGCAGGAACTGCGCAAAACCTGCAAGGTTCGCGCTGGGCAGGTCGTCACGCTTGGCGACATCCGGATTCGCGTCGTCGCCGGCTGAACGTCTGCCCGGCAAAGAACCTCTCGCGCGGCTGCCGGTCCACTCCGGACATGACAAGATGTCGTCCTGCCCCGCCTCCAACGCCATGCTGAATCACTACCGCAAGCTGCTCTTCATCGACCTGGAAACGACCGGGCCGAACCCGGCAACCGACCGCATCACAGAGATCGGCATCGTCGAAGTGACCGCCGCTGGCGTACAGCGCTGGTCAACGCTGGTCAATCCGGAAGTGCCCATCCCGCCGTTCATCCAGAACCTGACCGGCATCAACGACGACATGGTGCGTAGCGCGCCGACCTTCTCCGCGCTGAAGGAAGAGGTGCTGCATCGCCTTGAAGACGGTTTGTTCATTGCGCACAATGCGCGCTTCGATTACGGTTTCCTGCGCTATGAATTCAAGCGCCACGGCATGCATCTGCACCGCGAGGTGCTATGCACCGTAAAGCTGTCGCGAAAGCTATTCCCGGAAGAGGTGCGACACAGCCTCGACGCACTGATCGATCGCCACGGCCTGAGTGTCGAAGGCCGGCATCGCGCCTTGGCAGATGCGGAATTGATCTGGCAGTTCTGGGAGCGTCTGCAGGCGAGCGTGCCCGAAGACCTGCTGTTGGGCGCCACGCAACAGCTGCTGCAACGGCCCAACCTGCCCGCGCATCTTGATGTTGATGCTCTCGAAGATTTGCCGGACGCCCCGGGAGTCTATGTGTTCTATGACGAGCACGACGTGCCGCTGCATGTCGGCAAGGCGGCACATCTGCGGCAACGCGTGCTGTCACATTTTCATGCCGATCGTCCGTCCGACAAGGATGTGCGCCTCGCACAAAATCTGCGGCGGCTGGAATGGCAAGAAACCGCTGGCGAAGTCGGCACACAACTATTGGAAGCACGATGGCGCAAGCGCCTGCCGAGCCATGGGCAGCAGCAGGCTCAGGAGCAAGAGCTTTGCGCATGGGAGTTGCGCCCGTCTGCCACGGGTGATCTGCGCCCCGAACTGGTTTACGCCAACAGCTACGATTTCGGCGGCAGCAAGCGCCTGTACGGCCTGTTCATCACACGCCAGAAGGCGGAAATGGCGCTGCGCGCGCTGGCACAACAGCATGCCTTGTGCCCGGCGTTGCTGGGCCTTGAACCGGCCGAGCCCGGCAAGCCCTGCAGCGCTTATCTTGCGCAGCGCTGCTCCGGCGCATGCATCGGCAAGGAATCGCTCAGGGCGCATCAGCAGCGGCTGGAACAGGCACTGGCTGCACTCAAGATACAAGCATGGCCGTTCGATGGCACGGCTGCGCTGGTGGAAACCGCTGCCGACGGCCGGGAGGCTCTGCACCTCGTCGACAACTGGTGTTATCTCGGCACGGCATGGAACGAGCAGGAGGCCAGACGTATTCTGGGACAAGCCCCAGCTCATCCGGCATTCGACCCGGATACCTACCGGATTGCATCGCGCGCACTGAACCTGAATAAGGTAAAGGCACATCCACTGCCCTTTGATTGAGTGTGGCGACCCTTCGCTTTCTGTAGCGAGACCATATCCTGAAAAAAGAGCCGCATTGCGGCCCTTTTTTGGACATGGAAAACAGTTTAGGCTCAGCCTTGTGCCTGCGCAGCTTGCGACGAGCTGACGACACCGTTCAGATTGGCTGTCAGCGCATCCATCGCCTGCTTGGCAGTCCGCGTCAGCTGTTCGTAGCCATTGCCAGTATTGCCGAACGCGGATTTGACGACCGCCATCATCGCTTCGGAACCGACCGGCGCCTTGCTGACAGTCTGCTCCACCAGTTCGTTGACCTTGCGGCTGACTGCGCCGATTTGGGTTTCTGCAGCGTTGCTGAAGTCCGAATGCATCATGCGGACAATAGTGGCGAAATGGCCGCCATAGGCAATTGCCCTGTTGATGTTCGGCTTGGCTTGCGCACGCACCAGCGAAAAATATTCCGCCGGATCCTTCACCGCCAGCAGTTCGCCAGCTACAGCAGAAGCGTCTTCCAGTACGGCCTTGATGGTGGAAAGGTTCAACTTGATCAGCTTTTCGGCGCTTCCCAGCATTGCGCCGGTAAATGCGGAGTACATCGCGAGAGTGGTTTCCAGGCTGGCTTTGGTTGTTACAGACATCTGGTCATGAATCGGGAACATCGGATCTCCAAAAAATCAGGGCATTACCAGTGCAACTACAGTGCAACTGAAAATGCAAGTAATGGTGCAAGTAATAATTCAAGCGAGACAACAAGAAGTGTTGTCAAAATATGCTGCGCAGCACCATTGAAAATTCTAGAGACGATAACCATCGAGCACAAGGTGATTTTTGTGCGATGCGGCATTAAATTTTCTTTTTTCTGTATCCTCTGCCAACTTTTCATGACAGAGGTTCATGAATTATTGCGACTACATCATGTTTGGTACTGAGTCACATGTTTGAGCAGCCGACAATAGAGATGGGATTTGCAGGAAGCACCCTGCCGATAGAGACCTGCGCTATCCCTGCACGACAGGCCTTTCGTATAGCACCTCTTATGCAGTGCGATCTATCGTTGCAATGTCTCGCTGCGACGGTTCATCCGGCGCTCGACTGAATGCGAAGAAACGCGGAATTCCAGATTGGTCGTGCCGATGGATCCCGGCGGGCCGGCGACAAAACCGAAACCGGCCTTGACCGGAAATACGCAGTTGTCGCGCAGGATCAGGTCGGTATGGCAATTGGGCATCGGCGTATAAAGATGGGTCTTGATCTCGTCCCAGATAGGCTCGGTGACCCAGCCGTACAGATAGAGCTGGTTGGGGTACAGGGAATTGTCGGAATCGAGATAAGCTTTCTGCTTTTGTTGCAGTGCCGGCTCCGGCGGCATGGTGTTGGATACTGACAGGTCGACCGATCCTTCACCGATCGGATAGGCTTCGTCATTCTGGTAGGTCAGATACGCCAGGCTCAGATGCCATCGGCAGGTAAGCGCGATCTTTTTCTCCATCCCAACTTTTTCGGTTGCCATCGACAGGCCATCGGTTACGGTAAGCTGGGTGCGCATTACTTGGCCTATCAGGGTCGGCTCCATTTTGCGGAACTCTTCCAGATTTTCGTGGAGGTTCCAGAAGAACCATTTTGCCCGTTCACCCTCGGTCATATCCGGCAGGTCGGAGACCTGCTTGGTGCCATGCGGCTCGATCGTCCGCATGATTTCCCTGCGCAGTTTTTCATGCGCTTCATCAACTTCAGAACCAAATCGCTGGATATAGTCGCTCCGCATAAACCTCTCCCGAAAATCGTCCGGACAACGCAGTGTAAAACTCAGTGCCAAACCCGTTTTGCAGAAAAACAGAGAATACGCACACAAGGCGCGTCAGTCGGGCAGTTTGTACAAGTCTTTCCGGATAGAGCGACATTCGGCGTGGTTAGTTCATGCGTTTCATCCCCTCACTTGCCATTTCAAAAAAATAAATCTCCGCAGCCACGATAAGCAGCTGCGGAGATTGGGTACATCTGTGTGCAGACTCAAGAGTCTGCGGGAAAACTGACGTTTATTACGCTGCCGGCTTTGCAGTGGCGCGCTTGACCTTCTTCGTGGATTTGGCCTTCTTAACGGTCTTCTTGTGAGCCTTGGCTGCAGGTGCGGCAGGCGTTGCAGGGGCTGCCGAATTCGCCGGCGCTGCAGGAGCTGCCGGTGCGGCTGGGGTTTGAGCAGATGCAATGCCTGCTGCAAAAACAGTAGCGATGAGGGTAACGATCAGCTTTTTCATAAAGGCATCCTTTGTTAAATAGGGTGTAGATGAGTTCTACATATGCAATAACGCTGCTCGCTCAGTTCCGTTGACAACATTTTTGCGATTTTTTCTTGCACTACATACCGACAAAAAAATGGCGCAGATGAACCTGTCATCTGCGCCATTCAAGTCAACCTGGAAGCGGAACGCAATCAATACATATGCTGGCCGCCGTTGATCGCAATATTCGCGCCGGTCAGGAAGGCGGCTTCGTTGGACGCCAGATATGCCACCAGTCCGGCCACTTCTTCCGGTTTACCAAGCCGGCCCATCGGAATTTGCGGAATGATCTTGCTGTCCAGAACCTCCCTCGGAATGGCCATTACCATCTTGGTGCCGATATAACCGGGTGAGATGGTGTTCACGGTAACGCCCTTGCGCGCCACTTCCAATGCCAGCGCCTTGGTGAAACCATGCATGCCGGCCTTTGCAGCGGAATAATTGGTCTGGCCGAACGCCCCTTTCTGGCCGTTGACGGAGGAAATGTTGATGATGCGCCCCCAGCCACGGTCGGCCATGCCATCGCATACCGGCTTGGTCATGTTGAAAACGGAATCGAGATTGGTTCTCATTACCGCATCCCAATTGGTCTTGTCCATTTTCTTGAAAGTCATGTCGCGCGTGATGCCGGCATTGTTAACCAGGACATCGACCGGACCCATTTCCGCAGTAATCCGGTTGATGCAATCTTGCGCGGAATCATAATCCGCCACATCGCATGGATAAGCGTGAAACTTGAAACCCTGCTGTTCCATTGATGCGAGCCATTCCTGCGCCTTGGTATTGCCCGGCGAATAAGTGGTGACGACCTGATAGCCCAGTGCAGCCATCTTGATGCAAATTGCCTCCCCCAGCCCCCCCATACCGCCAGTGATTAATGCGACTCTAGACATATTATGTGCTCTCTTTTCTATTGAAAGGGATTAAACAACGACTTCAAAAAGCTTATCTTTCCACCGCCAGTGCCACACCCATGCCGCCACCGATGCAGAGGCTGGCCAGGCCGCGCTTCGCATCGCGACGAATCATCTCGTGCAGCAGCGTTACCAGGATGCGGCAGCCCGAAGCGCCAATCGGATGGCCGATCGCAATCGCCCCGCCGTTGACGTTGATCTTGCTGGTATCCCAGCCCATTTCCTTGTTTACGCTGATGGCTTGCGCGGCGAATGCTTCATTAATTTCCATCAGGTCGATATCCTGATGGCTCCAGCCTGCCTTCTTCAGACAGAGCTGGCTTGCCGGCACCGGCCCCATGCCCATGATGGTCGGATCCACGCCTGCGGACGAATATGCCTTGATGCGCGCCATTGGCTTCAGACCGAGCTGTTCGGCTTTTTTGGCGGACATCATGATGACGGCGGCAGCGCCGTCATTAATGCCGGAAGCGTTGCCCGCGGTAACAGTGCCATCCTTCGCGAAAGCTGGGCGCAAGCTGGCAAGCGAATCGATCGTTACGCCGGGCTTGATGAATTCATCGGTATCGAACACAACCGAGCCTTTTTTTGAGGCAATTTCGAAGGGGATGATTTCATCCTTAAACTTGCCGGCCTTTTGAGCGGCTTCCGCCTTGTTTTGCGACGCAACCGAAAACTCATCCTGCTCCTGGCGCGAGACGCCGTACTTCTTTGCAACGTTCTCGGCGGTGACGCCCATGTGATACTGGTTATACACATCCCACAAGCCATCGACGATCATGGTATCGACCAGTTTGGCGTCGCCCATGCGGAAGCCATCGCGGGAATTGTTCAGCACATGCGGCGATGCACTCATGTTTTCCTGGCCGCCGGCGATGACTATCTCGGCATCGCCGCACATAATCGCCTGGGCAGCAAGATGGGTTGCCTTCAGGCCGCTCCCGCACACCTTGTTGATTGTCATTGCGGGAACCATGTCCGGAATGCCGGCACGGATCAACGCCTGTCGTGCCGGATTCTGGCCTACGCCCGCAGTAAGTACCTGACCCATGATCACTTCGCTGATCATTTCGGGCGAGATCCCGCTCCGGGCGAGCAGGTTCTTGATCACATGCGCGCCCAGATCCGCTGCAGCGGTCTTGGCCAGCGTTCCACCAAATTTTCCGACGGCTGTACGACCTGCGGCGACGATAACCACATCATTCATTTCATTCTCCCTTATAGGACAAAAACATTACTGGAACGGACGTGCCTGGGTATGCCGGAAAAGATGTCGCTTGCTTAAGCCGCGCAAAAGTGGCGCCATCATAACGCTGCATACAAGCACTTCCTTTGATCTCACGCAATAGGTTTTGGAACGCCAATCGATACGAACACTCGTTCGCAAAAACCGGCCTCCACTAGCTGCTTTCAGCAGCAATCCTTGCAGTCAATCCGTATTCGTGCAGCGAACCTCGCTAAGGTATAGCCTACGCCAGATTGGATCGGCGCACCATGCTAAATCGACAAAAACTTACTACTTCAGCAATTTGGGGAAGGAAGGGACGGGAGAAGGGGAAGTGCCGCCGCGAGAAAGGGGGCAGATGAAAGAAAACAGGCAGCCATCGATGCGGCTGCCTGCTTGCAGATAGCTATGCGCGTCGCAGGCGATCCACGAGTTCCAGCAGGCGCGGCTTGACTTCATTGAGCAGGAATTCCGGCGACAGGTTGAACACCGGCCCGCCACAATTGATGCTGAAAATCGATGTGCCATTGGCCGGCTTGAACGCGACGGCAATCGCGTTGACATCCTTTTGCCAGTCGCCGAACGAAGTGCAGCAACCAAGCGTCTGGTATTCCTCAAGCGAACGCATGATGCCGTCGTAGATGCTGGGCCATTTCTGTTCGTCGAAATCGCGCACGCGTTCGAGAATCTCATTGCGTTCGCTGGTTGAGGCTTCCGCCAGATAAGCGCGCCCCATTGCCGTGAGTGCAATCGGGATGCGTGCGCCGACATCCAGACGCAATGTCAGTGCAGCCTGGCTGCGGCAGTTCTCCACGTAAATCATGGACAGGCGGTCGCGCATGCCAAGCGACACCGTTGCATTCGAAAAATCTGCCAGTTCCTGCATGTAAGGACGTGCATATTGGCGGATATCGAGCTTGGACAGCATCGCACTGCCGAGTGCGAGACTGGCTGTGCCGAGGCGGTATTTGCCCAGTGCCTCAACGTATTCCAAGTAACCGAGTTTGGTCAGCGTATAGGTCAGGCGGGAAACGGTGGACTTCGGTAACTTGGCGCGATCAGCCAGTTCCTGATTGCCAAGCATTTTTTCGCCAGAGCGAAAGCAGGACAGGATTTCCAGCCCCCGCGCAAGAGCGGTCACGAAGTGCCGATCCTCCTTGATGTTGGATTTCTGGCCTGCTGGTAATTTTTCTTCGTCGAGTTGCACCATCGCTGCCTGGTTCGGTTGGCTATCCCGCCCTTGCCTGAACAGGAAAGGGCGGGATTAAGAGGTTAATTCCAAGGTTTGCGGAATTATCCGACAATCTATGCTTCCAGAGCAAAATACAAATCGTGCAGCTTTGAAACATCGATTTCGCTTGCCGGCTTGTCCAGAACCACATTCCCGCTTCGCATCATGTACACGCGGTCGGCGACGCTAAGCGCCATGTGCGTGTTCTGCTCCACCAGCACGATGGTCACGCCCTCTTCCTTCAGGCGGCGCAGGATATTGAAGATTTCCTGCACGATTACCGGAGCCAGGCCAAGCGACGGTTCGTCGATCAGCAGAATCCGCGGCTCTGCCATCATGCCGCGTGCCATCGCCACCATCTGCGCCTCGCCACCAGACAGCGAACCGGCAAGCTGCTTGCGCCGTTCCTTCAGCTTCGGGAACAAAGCATACGCGCGCTCGATGTTGCGTTCCATGGCGGAACGCTTCGACTTCGCAAACGCGCCCATGATCAGGTTTTCCTCGACGCTCATGTCGCGAAATACCAATCGGCCTTCCGGCACCAGCACCACGCCCTGCTCCGCCATTTCCCAGGTATGGGTTTTCGCGAGCGAGGCGCCGCGCAGCGTGATATCGCCCTGGCTCGGCGACACCAGCCCCATGATGGTTTTCAGGAGCGTGGATTTCCCCGCTCCATTGGGGCCGACGATGGTGGTCAGCTGGCCTTCGGCGAACGACAGGTTCACGTCCCACAGCACGTTGATCGCGCCGTAGCCGGCGCGCAGGTTGCGGATTTCAAGCATGGGCTGCTCCTGTATAACTCTTGATTACTTCGGGGTCGCGGAACACCGCTTCCGGCGCGCCATCGGCGATCACCTTGCCGAAGTTCAGCACCACGACACGATCGCATAGCGTGGACACAGTTTCGATGTCATGTTCGATGATCAGGATGCCGATCTTGAACTTCTTGTGCAGGTCTTCGAGCTTGGCGGTGAAATAGCGCTTGCCGCTGGTTTCCAGGCCGGCCAGCACTTCGTCGAGCAATAGCAGCTTCGGCTCGGTGGCGAGTGCTTTTGCAACCTCCAGGCGTTTGAGTTCCTGCAGTGCGAGGCCGGTCGCGGCGTCGCGCTCGGACTGGGCTTTCAGATCCATGAATTCGAGGATCTCGTCGATACGGGATTGATCGACCTTGCCGTTGCCGAAGCGTTGCGCGACGATCAGGTTCTCGCGCACAGTCAGCTCATGCATCGGCTGCGGAATCTGGAAGGTGCGGCCGATGCCAAGACGTGCCCGTGCATGCAGCGGCTTCCTGCTGATCTCGACACCATCGAAATCGACGCTGCCCGCCGTCGTCCGTACCAGCCCGGAAATGGCATTGAACAGTGTGGTCTTGCCGGCACCATTCGGCCCGACCAGACCGACCACCTGGTCCGAGCCCATCGAAAAACTCACGTCCTTCAACGCGGTCAAGCCGCCGAACTGGATTGTGATGCCATTAAGCTTAAGCATGCTGGTCTCCTGCATTGCGTTTCTTGAACAGGCCGAGCAAGCCATCGGGTGCGAACAGGATCATCGCGGCGAGCACGATGCCGAGGATGATCTGGTGCCCGGACGACAACATCGCCTTGAACACCAACTGGTCCACCAGATAAATCACCACCGCGCCGACCATCGGGCCGGTGATCGAGCGGTAGCCGCCAAAGATCGCGGCAACGATAGGCAGCACGCTCCATGCGCCGTTGAATGCGTAATCCGGCTCAAGGAAGTTGATGATGTGCGCATTGAACGCGCCGATGACGCCGGTCATGAACGCCGACAGCAGCAGCATCCAGGACTTCAGCAGCACGCTGTTG
>DATFAZ010000088.1:0-10767 GCA_035254105.1 Noviherbaspirillum sp.
GCCAAGATCGATGATGATTTGTATGAAGAGCTGGAGTCGGCATTGCTGATGTCGGATGCTGGCGTGGAAGCGACGCAGGCGCTGCTGGATGCACTGAAAAAGAAGGTCAAGAGCGAAAAACTGACTGAAGCGCAGCAAGTCAAGACGGCGCTGCGTACCTTGCTGATTGAGATGCTGACGCCCCTGCAAAAACCGTTCGTGCTGGGCCGCCACCAGCCGCTGGTGATGATGATTGCCGGCGTCAACGGCGCCGGCAAGACAACCACGATCGGCAAGCTAACCAAACACCTGCAGGCTCATCACCAGTCGGTATTGCTGGCCGCTGGCGACACGTTCCGCGCCGCAGCGCGTGAACAGCTAGCGATCTGGGGCGAGCGCAATAACGTCACGGTCATCGCGCAGGAGTCGGGCGATCCCGCCGCCATCGCATTCGATGCGGTGCAGTCGGCGCGGGCGCGCAATCTCAATGTCGTGATGGTGGACACGGCAGGCCGCCTACCGACGCAATTGCACCTGATGGAAGAGCTGAAGAAGGTCAAACGCGTGCTCGGCAAGGGCCTGGAGGGTGCGCCACATGAAATTTTGCTGGTCATTGATGGCAATACCGGCCAGAACGCGCTGGCGCAGGTCAAGGCATTTGACGACGCGCTGCAGTTGACTGGCCTGGTCATCACCAAGCTGGACGGCACCGCCAAGGGCGGTGTATTGGCGGCCATCGCAAAAACCCGGCCGATACCGGTGTACTTTATTGGTGTTGGTGAAAAAATCGAGGACTTGCAGGCATTCAATGCCGAAGAGTTCGTTGATGCACTGCTGAGCTGACATGATCGAATTCCGGCAGGTTTCCAAGCAATATGCGCGCGACAGCGCAGCTCTTTCGGATATTTCGCTGTCCATAGCCAAGGGCGAACTGGCATTCCTGTCCGGGGCATCAGGCGCCGGCAAGTCGACACTGCTAAAGATGATTGCTGCGGTCGAGCGCCCGAGCTCAGGCACGATTACCGTCAACGGTCATGACATTGGCCGCCTGAAATCCTCCGGCTTGCCGTATTTGCGGCGCAATCTCGGCCTCATTTTCCAGCAGCAGCGCTTGCTCAACGACCGCAGCGTACTGTCCAACGTCATGCTGCCGCTGCTGGTGACCGGAACGACCAAGGGCGATGCCGAGAAACGTGCTCGCGCGGCGCTCGACAAGGTGGGACTGCTGGATAAGGCTCCCTGCGACCCGCTTTCCCTGTCCGGCGGCGAACAGCAGCGTGTCGCCATCGCGCGCGCCATTGTGAACCGGCCGCAAATCATTCTGGCCGATGAACCGACCGCCAACCTGGACCGGGCTAGTGCGCAAAAAGTCATGGATGCACTGAAAGCTTTTCATGGTGTCGGCGTCACCTGCCTGATCGCGACCCATGATGAAAACATCCTGAAAGGGGCGCAGCGCGTTATTTATCTTGATCGCGGACGGCTAACTGCAGCTTCCGCAAGCGATGCAATCCAAGGTGCAGCATGATTAACTGGTTCAGACAACATGCGCTGGCACTGGGCGACGCGCTGCGGCATCTGGTCAAATCGGCAGGCAGCTTCGCGCTGAACGTCCTGGTGGTGGCGATCGCATTGGCCCTGCCATTTGCCGGGCTGACGGTTCTCGAAAACGTGCGGCCTCTTTCCGAGCAGCTCGCGGTTGAGCCGGAAATCAGCGTTTTCATGGCAATGGATACGCCTCGCGAACGTGCGGCCGCACTATCGCCGGAAATTCGCCGCATCGTCCTGGGAACAGCGCATACCGCAAAACTGGAATTTGTTCCGCGCGAGCGGGCGCTTAATACGCTCAAGGATAAAAGCGGTTTATCGGATGCCATCGCGGCACTGGGCGAGAACCCTCTTCCCGACGGCTATGTGCTCAAGCTGTCCGGCGTGAAAAATGCAGAAGATGCGAGGCGTGTCGAATTGCTTGCTGCACAATTGAAAGCGCTGCCCGGTGTTGAGTATGTGCAGATCGATTCTGCCTGGGTCAAACGCCTGGCAGCATTGATAAACGTATTACGCCTGGCCCTGCTCTTCCTTGCAGTGACACTGGGCGTCGTAGTGGTTGCAGTCGTATTCAATACCATTCGCCTGCAAGTCATGACGCAGCATGATGAAATCGAGGTGTGCCGCATGTTTGGGGCAACCGACGCGTTCATCTGCCGGCCGTTCTACTATACCGGCGCCCTGCTGGGGCTTGTAGCCGGAGGTGCCGCACTGGGCGTGGTGGCACTGGCGCTGCAGCCGTTCAATAGCACCATTGCAGAATTCGCACGCTTATATGCTTCCGAATTCCGCCTCGCTCCCTTGGGGGTTGCCCCCACAGTTATACTTTTAACAACCAGCGCAATGCTGGGCTTGCTTGGTGCACTGCTTTCCGTAAGGCGTCATTTGAGCCGCCTTCCCTAGCAACATCAAAAGTCCTACGAGTAATTTTCCTTTAAGAAATTGATTTTTAAGGAAATTTATTTAAATTAGCACCGTGCATTGGCAAGATTATTTAATAGGCCCTCCCTATTGTTTTGGTTAACAGAGCTCATTAGCACTCCCCCAAAGAGAGTGCTAATATAATGAAAAAAGCGGATCGTTTTATGTTGGGAACGGTCTTAGCCAGCAATACAAGGAGAAACGATGAAAGCGATATCTGCACAATCTGCATTGGTTCCTTTGGGCAATCAAGCGTTGGCGCTCGGTTTTTCCGGGAGCCTTGGCAATATTGAAGCGTATATTTCGGCAGCAAACCGCATTCCTATGCTCACGCATGAAGAAGAACACCGGCTTGCCTGCGAATTGCGCGATAAAAACGACCTTGGCGCTGCGCAAAAACTGGTGATGTCGCATTTGCGGCTGGTGGTTTCGATCGCCCGCGGCTATCTGGGCTACGGATTGCCGCATGCCGACCTGATCCAGGAAGGCAATATCGGCTTGATGAAAGCAGTCAAGCGCTTCGATCCGGATCAGGGCGTGCGGCTGGTGTCTTATGCGATGCACTGGATCAAGGCAGAAATTCATGAGTACATCCTGAAAAACTGGCGACTGGTAAAAGTCGCAACCACGAAAGCGCAGCGCAAGCTGTTTTTCAACTTGCGCAGCCACAAGGAAGGCCTGGATGCCATGACGCCGGCGCAAGTCGACGATCTGGCCAAGACGTTGAACGTCAAGCGCGAAGAAGTGATCGAGATGGAAACCCGCATGTCGGGTCACGATATCGGTCTGGAAGCGCCAAGCGATGACGACGATGACAAATTCGCGCCGATCGCCTACCTGTCATCGGATGCAAACGAGCCGACCAAGGCGCTGGAAGCAATGCAGCTCGACCGCCTGCAGTCCGAAGGGCTGGGCATGGCGCTCGAAAAGCTGGATGCCCGTTCGCGCCGCATCGTCGAAGCACGCTGGCTCGCCAACGACGATGGTTCGGGTGCAACGCTGCACGAACTGGCCGACGAGTTTGGCGTATCTGCCGAGCGTATCCGTCAGATTGAAAGCGCGGCACTGAAGAAAATGAAGGGTGCTCTGGCGGCATACGCATAACGCATCCTGCCTTCCCCCAAAAAAGAAAGGCGTCCTTGATCGGACGCCTTTTTCTTTTATATATTCGAACCGTTCTAGGAAAGCAGCTGCTTCAGGTCATGCACTATCGGTTCCGCTCCCTGCCCATGGCGGATGAACAAGCGGATGCGGCCCTGCGGATCGAATACATAGCTGCCTGCCGTATGGTCCATCGTGTAACTGCCCGGTTCCTTGCCCGGTACTTTTTGATAGAACACCCGGAATTCCTGTGTGACTTTGCTGATGGCGGCCTTGTCGCCGACCAAGCCAAGGAAGCGCGGATCGAACGCTGGAACGTAACTGGCTAGCAGTTCCGGTGTGTCGCGCTCGGGATCGACGGTGATAAACAGCACCTGCACCTTGTCGGCCAGCGGGCCCAGCTGCTGCATCACGCTGGCCATTTCCGAGAGCGTAGTCGGACAAACATCGGGACATTGCGTGTAACCGAAAAATACAACTACCGCCTTTCCCTTGAAGTCAGCAAGCGTACGTGGCTTGCCGTTGTGATCAGTCAGGGAAAAATCCTTTGCGTAATCAAGGCCGGTGACATCGGTATTCTTGAAGGAAGACTTTGCCGGAGACAAGAGCATCTGCCCACTATCGCCAGCCTTGTCGCAGGCACCGAGTGTGAAGGTGGCAAAAACCAGCGCAAGGAGAGAAGCGTATCGGGCAGAGAGTGCACGCATATTGTCAAATGTTTAAATAGTGATCCGCAAGCAGCGAAAAAAACAGCAATGACAGATAAACGATCGAGTATGCAAAAGTCTTGCGCGCCACCAGATCGCTGTAATGCCGGTAAACCTGCCAAGCATACCGCAAAAAGATAGCTCCAAGTACTGATGCACTGGCCAGGTAAATCAGGCCGCTCATCCGCACCGCGTACGGCAGCATGGTGGTGGCAACCAGCGCAATTGTGTACAGCCAGATCTGGAAGCCGGTAAATTGCAGACCATGCGTTACCGGCAGCATCGGCAGTCCGGATTTAGCGTAGTCGTCACGCCGATATAAAGCCAGGGACCAGAAATGCGGCGGCGTCCAAACGAAAATGATCATGACAAGAATCCATGCCTGCATCGGCACATCGTTTGCCACCGCTGCCCAACCCAATGCCGGCGGCATCGCGCCCGAAAGGCCGCCGATCACGATGTTCTGAGGCGTCGCCGGCTTGAGCAACATCGTATAGATCACCGCATAGCCGACGAAGGTTGCAAAGGTCAGCCACATCGTCAACGGATTGACGAAATTGAACAATACCCACATGCCGGCACCGCCGATCGCACCGGAAAACACCAGCGTTTGCGCAACCGTGATCTCCCCGCGCGCCAAGGGTCGGCGGGCAGTACGCGCCATCCTTGCGTCGATGCTGCGCTCGACCAGGCAATTCACCGCAAATGCGGCACCGGCGAGCAGCCAGATGCCGATGGTTGCAGCCACCACAACGCGCCAGTCAGGCAAATCGGGGCTGGCAAGGAACATGCCGATGACCGCACAAAATACAGCCAGTTGCGTGACACGGGGCTTGGTCAATGCCCAGTATTGGGCGAAGCGATGAGGATGGATGGTCAATGTAGTCATACGCACCTCATACGGCCGACAGCCGCGTTGCGGCCCGATTTGGCGCGGGCTGCGCCGTGCTTCGGGCCTGATGGATCAACATGGTCAGCAACAGCACAAGGACAGCGGCTCCACCGTTATGGAGCACCGCCAGGGCCAGCGGCCACTTCAGGAAAATTGTCGACATGCCTGTCATGAATTGCACGGCGATAGCAGCCAGCAGGTACCGAGCGATGCGGCGCAAACCATTGACCCGGTATGCTCTCCGTGCCAACCACAAGACAAAGAGAACAACCGCAAATGCAAACATGCGATGCATCCAGTGAATCGCTGTCAGTGCAGAAAACGGCAGGTATTCGCCGGCAGTGGTCTTGCCCAAGTCACGCCACAGCGAAAAGCCGTTTGCAAAATCCATATGGGGAAT
Source organism: Noviherbaspirillum sp. (assembly GCA_035254105.1). GTDB lineage: Bacteria > Pseudomonadota > Gammaproteobacteria > Burkholderiales > Burkholderiaceae_D > Noviherbaspirillum. Next base: position 5,549 of record DATFAZ010000088.1, read on the forward strand.
GGCCTCGCCATGACATAGCGGGAAATCGGTGCAGGCAAGCGTTGCGTAATTGGTGCTAACCCATCCGCCAAGCGCGATCTGCACCAGGAGGAGGAGCAGTGCGCACACAGCAGGAATCCGCAAGGAATATTTTCCTTGGTCCACCGGTGGGTAATTGCTTTGGTTTGCCGCCTGCCACGTCAGCAGAGCAAGCAGAATCATGCCGAGCAGAAGATGGGTCGTGACGATCACCGGCTGCAATTTCAAAGTTACCGTCCATGCGCCGAAAGCACCTTGCAGACAGACGAAGCCAAACAATAGCGTTGGCATCCAGGGCGAAACTTTTTGGTCATTGCGCTGCGACTTGAACCTCATGCGCCATGCAATCACCATCATCGAAACGATCAGCACACCGACGCCCATCGCCAGGTAACGATGGATCATTTCGATCCATGCTTTCATCACGGTGACCGGCCCGGTTGGCATCGCCGCTTCGGCTGCGCTGATATGTTCATGCGCCTGCAGCGGGTTGGCGTGGCCATAACAGCCGGGCCAGTCGGGACAGCCAAGGCCGGAATCGGTCAAGCGCGTAAATGCGCCAAACATGATGAGGTCAAAGGTGAGAAATACCGTGACCAAAGCGAGCTTGCGGTATTTGTTGCTGTCGCGGGAAACCCAGATCACTGTCAGCGGCAGCGACGCGATCAGTATTCCCATGATGGCAAGTTGTATCAGCATCGCGGCGCGTTATCCTATGCGTGAAGCCTTCAAGAGTTTGGCCAGATCCTTCTTGATCTTGCCGGGATCGGCATCCTTGGGGAACCGCATCATCAGATTACCCAGTGGATCGATCATGTAGATATGATCCGCCACGCTCGTGTCCGGTTCAGCAGGCAACCAGGTCTGCACTGCTTCCGGTTTGACGCGCAACATATGCGTGCCTTCATATTCGCGCATCAGCAGTGTTTCAAGCGGCGCGTTATCGGTGACCAGCCATACCCGTTCGATACGATCCATGTCCTTGCCTTGCGTCAGGCGCAACTGCCGCATATCGTGCAACCGCTTCTGGCATGCCTGCGAACACTCGGCATCGCTGATTTGCAGCATGATCCATTTGCCTTTCAAGGCATCCAGTGCAACCTGCTTGCCTTGCAGCGTCGTGGTTCCGAGCGCAGGAACCGGATGGGCGCGAGGGTCGATCAGTGTGCCGTAGTTGGTGCGTCCCTGCGGCTTGATCACGTAATACGCAAGGTAAGATGCGATCAGCGGTGCGACGCATACCGCAAATACTGCAAGCAGCTTCCATCTTCCCGCCTTCTTTTGTTCACTTTGTTCCACGTCGAAATCCCGTCACAACAAAAAATATCAATGCGGTTGCAGCCAGCGCGTACCACTGGAACGCGTAAGCACGATGCTTTTCCGCGCCGGTCGAGGGCCTCGGCCAATCGCGCACCAATCCATCCCGTCCATCGTTGATTTGTTCAATGATGAAATCTTGCATCGGCATTTTTGCGGCTTGCGCAAATTCCGCTATATCGAGATTTTGCACAATCGCTCCGGGTCGAAGCTGCTCTGCCGCCCCGAGCTGCAAAACATGCCCGGGGCTACGCCTTACGACACCTTGTATCTCGACAGTGCCATCGGGCACGACTACAGGCGGTACTTTTGTCCGATCAGCGACATCGCGTTTTGCCCAGCCACGCGCGATTAATACATGCATATCCGAACCGGAAAGCTTCAAGGGCGCCATCACATAAAAGCCCGGCGTGCTCTTGTATGGGCGGTTATCCAGATATACGGTCCATCTTCCAACAAACTCGCCTTTGACAGAGACTTGCCGATATTCCATTTCGTCGGCAACTTGATTCCCGGATTGCAGCCGCAGTGGCGGAGCCAATTCGCGCGCAATCAGTTTTTTCTCGATCAATTCTTTTTCGATGGCACGCCTTGTCTGCCACTGCCCCAGCGAAATGCCGACAAGCGCTGCAAGCACGGCTGCAACAAACGGAATCCATCTGAAACGGAATTTCATTGGCATTACAATATCTGTCACTGCGATTCAATCAGTCCGCCGCACAGGCAAAGGACCCTCAACATGAAAATAATTGTCGCCATCGCGTTCGTACTGATTCTCGCCAGCCTTGCATCGGCGCTTGTTTTCCTGATGAAAGACAAGGGCAAAAGCAATCGAACCGTCACTGCACTCGCCTTTCGCGTCGGATTCTCGGTCGCCCTGTTCATACTGATACTGGTGGCATACAGCCAGGGCTGGATTGAGCCGACCGGCATTCGCTGACAAATTAGCATTTCCAGATTTGCGCCCGCACGAAACCTACCTGGTAAAAAAGCCGCACTCCGGTGCGGCTTTTTCATTGACTCACAATTACATCCAGTACACCACGACATACAGGCCAAGCCAGACCACATCGACGAAGTGCCAGTACCAGGCAGCGCCTTCAAACCCGAAATGATGGTCGGGCGTGAAATGACCCTTTAGCACGCGATACAGAATGACGGACAACATGATCGCGCCCATCGTCACATGAAAACCGTGAAATCCGGTCAGCATGAAAAATGTCGAGCCGTAAATGCCGGACGTCAGTTTCAGGTTCAGCTCGCTGTATGCGTGCATGTATTCATAAACCTGAAACCCCATGAATGTCGCGCCAAGCACGATCGTGACAAAAAGCCAGAAGGCTGTGCTGCCGCGATGGCCCGCGCGCAATGCGTGATGGGAAATAGTCAGCGTGATGCCGGATGTCAGCAGAAGCGCGGTATTGATGGTCGGGATCCAGAACGGCCCCATTTTGGTGAACGGCTCGACGGTGCCAGCGGGAGTGTTGCCCCACTGCCCTGAGAAATCCGGCCACAGAATCCGGTGATCGAGATCGGCCAGCCATGGCAAGGTAACGCTGCGCGCATAAAACAATGCACCGAAAAACGCCGCAAAAAACATCACTTCGGAGAAGATGAACCAGCTCATGCTCCAGCGATAGGAAGTATCGATGCGGCTGCTGTACAGCCCGCCTTCGGATTCCGCAATTGCGTCGCCAAACCAGTTGTACAGCACGACGATGAGGGCCAGGATGCCGAGGATATTGGCATACTTGCCCCAGCCGATACCGTTGACCCAGGCCGATGCGCCGATCATCGTCAGCAGCAGCGATGCGCCTGCCAGAATCGGCCATTTCGATGGTCCCGGAACAAAATAATGCGGCGCCTTAGCGTGTTGAGAATTCATCTCCATCTCCCCCAATGCAAATTTGATTATTACTGCGCAACGACGCTTTTCACGATCAAAATCAGCGTCCCGACAAATATCGCTGCGCCGATCAACCCGGCGATAATCACATGCACGGGATTGAGCTGCTGCGCATCTTTTTCATAATCGCTTTTCTTACGGACACCAAAAAACGACCAGAACACCGCTTTTACCGTCGCACCGAAGGAAGCCTTGCGCTGCGGCGTTTTTTCCAATTCATCCATCCGGACTCTCTTCGTTTCAGCTTGCTTTCTTTCCACTACCGCCAATCTCGAAGAAGGTATAGGACAAGGTAATTGTCTTCACATTCTTCGGCAGCGCCGGGTCGATATAGAAAACGACCGGCATCTGCTTTGCCTGATTGGGGCCGAGCGTTTGCTGCTGGAAACAGAAACATTCCATTTTTTTGAAATGGGCTTCCGCCTGCTGCGGCGCATAGCTCGGAATTGCCTGCGCATCGATCGCACGTGCCTGCGTATTCACCACTTCATAAACCACCTGCGTCATTTCACCGGGATGCACTTCCATGCTCGCCACCGTCGGACGAAAGCGCCATGGGCCTTGTGCTGTCGCGTCAAACTCAATCGTCACCGTACGGGTTTTGTCGATTTGGGTATTCTCAACCTTCTGTACCGTCTCGTCCTTTCGCGTTATCAGATTGACGCCCGTGATTTCACAGATCTTTTTATAAATCGGCACCAGCGAATAGCCGAAGCCGAACATCATTACGGCAACGACCACCAGCTTGCCCAGCATCTGCGCATTGAGCCTGCTCGCGGTGCCTGTCTGATCCTGTTCTTTCAGATCCATGTCAGCTAAACCAAACCCGCTTGGCAACCAGGCCCAGCGCAAACATCAGTGCAACCGATGCAAGAATCAATGCCGTTTTCAGGTTGTTTGGCTTTTTGGAATCGGGCATAAATTTATCGGCGGACTTGCGCCCGCCGCTTCATCACTTCACTGTCGGCGGAACTTCAAACGTATGGAACGGTGCCGGGCTCGGCACAGTCCACTCCAGGCCTTCGGCGCCTTCCCATGGCTTGTCGGCTGCCTTCTTGCCGCCTTTGATCGACGGCAGCACTACTGCAAACAGGAAGTACACCTGCATCAGGCCGAAGCCAAAGCCGCCGATCGACGCCATCATGTTGAAATCGGCGAACTGTGCCGGATAGTCGGCATAGCGGCGCGGCATGCCGGCCAGCCCCAGGAAATGCATCGGGAAGAAGGTGATGTTGAAGGTGATGATCGAGCCCCAGAAGTGGATCTTGCCGCGAGTTTCGTTATACATGTGGCCGGTCCACTTCGGCCCCCAGTAATAGAAGCCGGCAAACAGCGCGAACAGCGACCCGGCCACCAGCACATAGTGGAAATGTGCCACGACGTAGTAGGTATCCTGCACCTGGATATCGATCGGTGCTACCGCCAGGATCAGACCGGAGAAGCCGCCGATGGTGAACACGAAAATGAAGCCTACTGCAAACAGCATCGGCGTCTCGAAGGTCAGCGAGCCTTTCCACATGGTCGCGATCCAGTTGAACACTTTCACGCCGGTCGGCACCGAGATCAGCATGGTGGCGTACATGAAGAATAATTGGCCGGTCACCGGCATGCCGGTGGTGAACATATGGTGTGCCCACACGATAAAGGACAGGATCGCAATCGATGCCGTCGCATATACCATTGATGCATAACCGAACAACTGCTTGCGCGAGAAGGCAGGAATGATCTGCGAGATGATGCCGAACGCCGGCAGGATCATGATGTACACCTCGGGGTGACCGAAGAACCAGAAGATATGCTGGTACATCACCGGGTCGCCGCCGCCGGCCGCATTGAAGAAGGATGTGCCGAAGTGGCGGTCGGTCAGCGTCATCGTGATCGCGCCGGCCAGCACCGGCATCACCGCGATCAGCAGATAGGCGGTAATCAGCCAGGTCCAGCAGAACATCGGCATCTTCATCAGCGTCATGCCGGGTGC
>DATFAZ010000089.1:0-58111 GCA_035254105.1 Noviherbaspirillum sp.
GGCCTATGCCGCACAGCACAACGTGGCAGTGATTCCGTATGGTGGCGGCACCAGCGTGGTCGGCCACCTGACCGCGCAGCAGGACGAGCGGCCGGTTTTGACCATGAATCTGTCGCGGCTGTCGCAGCTGATCGACCTCGATACAGTAGCGCAACTGGCTACCTTCGGCGCCGGCATCGCCGGGCCGGACCTCGAAGCCAAGCTGCGCGCCCGTGGCTATACGCTCGGCCATTTTCCGCAGTCCTTTGAATATTCGACGCTCGGCGGCTGGGTTGTCACCCGATCTTCCGGGCAGCAGTCGCTGCGCTACGGCCGCATCGAGCAGCTGTTTGCCGGCGGCCGTGTCGAGACGCCGTCCGGCACGCTCGAGATACCGAGTTTTCCCGCCTCCGCCGCCGGCACCGATCTGCGGGAAATGGTGCTTGGTTCCGAGGGCCGGCTCGGCATTCTGACCGAAGCAACCGTACGCATTACACCGCTGCCAGCGAGCGAAGAGTTTCATGCAGTATTCTTCCCGGACTGGCTCACTGCGGAAGACGCAATCCGCACGCTTGCACAGGCGAAATTACCCTTGTCGATGCTGCGCCTGTCCAACGCGACCGAAACCCTGACCACCCTGATGCTGGCCGGCCACAAGAACCTTATCGGCTGGCTGGAGCGCTATCTGCGCTGGCGTGGCTGCGGCGAAGGAAAATGCCTGCTGCTGATTGGCGTAACCCGTACCAACGAAACAAACGGCACGGCGTTGCAGGAGGCATTGCGCATTGCGCGGTCCCGGCATGGTGTCCATGTCGGCCAGGCGATTGGCAGGAAATGGAAGCAGAATCGCTTTCGCAATGTCTATCTGCGCAATGCGCTCTGGCGGCACGGTTACGCGGTCGATACGGTGGAAACCGCTGCCGACTGGCCGAAAGTCGGCAACATGATGCACGCGGTCGAGCATGCCGCAGCCCATGCGCTGGAGGCCGAGGGCGAGCGCGTGCATGCCTATACTCATCTGTCGCACGTGTATGCGCAGGGCGCGAGCGTGTATTCCACCTTCGCTTACCGGCTGACCGGCAACTATGAACGCGATCTCGCACGCTGGCAGAAGCTGAAAGCCGCAATCTGTAAAACCATTGTCGAGTGCGGCGGCACCATCAGCCATCAGCATGGCGTCGGCACCGATCATGCGCCGTATCTGCAAGCGGAAAAAGGCGAACTTGGCATCGGCGCCATGCGTGAGCTGTTCCGTCATTTCGATCCACAAGGGCTGATGAATCCCGGCAAGCTGATTCCAGCCAGTGCAGATGTGGAGGCACAAAAAAATGTGGCTCGCAGGCTGGCGTGAGCAGTTGCCCACGCGGCTGGCGGGCTGCGAATGGGACATCGTCATCATCGGTGGCGGCATCACCGGCGCAGGAATCCTTCTGGAAGCGTCGCGCCGGGGCCTGAAGGCTTTGCTGGTGGAGCAGCGTGATTTTGCCTGGGGCACGTCGAGCCGCTCATCCAAGCTGGTTCACGGCGGACTGCGCTACATCAAGGAAGGGAAGCTGCTGCTCACCCGGGATTCGGTGCGCGAGCGGCAAAACCTGCTGAAGGAAGCCGCTGGTCTGGTTGATACGCAAAGCTTCGCCTTCGGCGACTACCAGGGACGCAAGCCTGGTCGACGAGTATTCGCAGCCGGGCTGGCGCTGTACGATCTGATGGCTGGGCAGCGCTCGCGCCGCTATCACACGGCCGACGATTTCCTGATGCTGGCACCGCATATCCGACGCGATCAACTGAATGGCGGCCTGAGTTACACCGATGCGAAGACCGACGATGCGCGACTGGTACTGCGCATCCTGCAGGAAGCGATCGGTGCTGGTGGCGTTGCAGTCAATTACGTCAGCGCTGGGAAAATACTCCGCAAGAACGGCAGCGCGGCAGGCGTGGAATTATTCGATGCCGTCAGCAACGTCACCTGCGCTGCCAAAGCCCGGGTCGTCATCAATGCGACCGGCGCCTGGGCTGACCGCCTGCGGCAAAACACCGAGCAAAAACAGAAACTGCGCCCGCTGCGCGGCAGCCATCTGCTGCTGCCGGCGTGGCGTCTGCCAGTGGCGCAAGCAATCGGGCTGATGCATCCGCGCGACGGCCGGCCGGTATTCATGTTCCCGTGGGAAGGCGTGACTCTGGTCGGCACTACCGATGTCGATCATGCAGCCGACATGCAGGCGGAAGCGTCGATCACGCCGGAGGAAACTGCCTATCTGATGGAAGCGATCGACTGGCAATTCCCGCAACTGCACATCAATCCGGACGACATCATTGCCACCTATGCCGGGGTTCGCCCGGTCATCGACACCGGCAAGGCCGATCCATCGAAGGAAGGCCGCGACCACGCAGTCTGGCTGGAAAATGGGTTACTCACCGTGACCGGCGGCAAGCTCACCACTTTCCGTCTGATCGCATTGGATGCATTAAAGCACGCAGCCCCCCTGCTGCCGGGATGGGATGCGGACCTGCGCATCCGGCCGGTGTTCAGCGAATCGCCAGAAGTAACTTCGTTGCCGGATAAGGCCCGCCTGACTGGATTTCAGCGCCAGCGTCTGCAGGGCCGTTATGGCAAGCACGCGCCGGCATTGCTGGCAACCGCGCCCGCAGACGAACTGGAAGTCATCGCCGGCACCGAAACACTGTGGGTCGAGCTGCGCTGGACTGCACGCAACGAAGCGGTGATGCATCTTGAAGACCTGCTGCTGCGACGCACCCGGCTTGGACTGCAGTTGCGTGGCGGTGCTGCCGGCTTCATGCCGCGCATCAGGCATATCTGCCAACTGGAACTCGGCTGGAATGACGAACGCTGGGAGGCAGAGCAGAAAGCCTATCTGCGTCTGTGGCAGCAGCATTACAGCGTCCCGCCGCATATGCAGATACCGGAGTCGCGCATGAAACCGCCTCACCCGTTCCCGAATGTAACGCCGCAAACAACCGACCCGTCCCAGGCATAGCTATGTCCAATGAATACCTGCTAGCAATCGACAACGGCACACAGAGCGTCCGCGCGCTGCTGTTCGACTTGCATGGCAATATCGTCGCAAAGTCGCAGGTCCACCTGCAAGCCTATTTTTCCGAGCAGCCGGGGTGGGCCGAGCATCATGCGGAAGATTACTGGCAAGCGCTATGCACTGCCTGCCAGCGCTTGTGGGCACAAACCGAGGCGCCGAAATCGTCAGTCAGGGGCGTCGCGGTCACCACCCAGCGAGGCACCGTGGTCAATCTGGACAAAAATGGCAAGCCGCTGCGCCCCGCTATCGTCTGGCTCGACCAGCGCCGTACCACCGAAGTACCGCAGATCGGGCCGCTGTGGCGCGCCGCATTCAAGCTGGCGCGCGTTGGAAATACCATCGACTTCTTTCGCGGCGAGGCTGAAGCCAACTGGATCAAGGCCCATCAGCCTGAAATCTGGAGCAAGACCGACAAATTCTTGCTGCTGTCGGGCTACCTGAATTACCAACTGTGCGGCAGCTTCATCGATTCCATCGGTTCGCAAGTCGCCTACCTGCCGTTCGACTACAAGCGGCATAAATGGGCCGGGCCGCACGACTGGAAATGGCAGGCGCTTGCAGTAACGCGCGAGATGCTGCCGGAACTGGCCCCACCGGGCACGGTGATCGGCAAGATCACCGCACAGGCGGCAGCCGAGACCGGCATCCCCGTCGGCACGCCGCTCATTGCTGCTGCAGCGGACAAGGCCTGTGAAGTAATCGGCGCCGGCTGCCTGGAACCGCATATCGGCTGCCTGAGTTACGGCACCACCGCCACCATCAACACCACCAGCAAGAAGTATCTGGAAGTCACGCCCTTTATCCCGCCCTACCCGGCTGCCGTGCCGAACGCCTACAGTACCGAAGTCCAGATCTTCCGCGGCTACTGGATGGTCAACTGGTTCAAGGAGCAGTTCGGCCATCTGGAAAAGACGCAGGCCACCGAACAGGGCGTCGCACCAGAGGATCTGTTCGATAAGCTGGTCGATGCGGTGCCGCCCGGCGCGATGGGCCTGATGCTGCAGCCGTACTGGACACCTGGAATCAAACAACCCGGCCCGGAAGCGAAAGGCGCGGTAATCGGTTTCGGTGACGTGCACAACCGCGCCCACCTGTATCGCGCAATCCTCGAAGGACTGGCCTACGCGCTGCGCGAAGGCAAGGAACGCACCGAAAAGCGCAGTGGTGTGCCGATTACCTCATTGCGTGTATCCGGTGGCGGCTCGCAGAGCGACGCGGCGATGCAGCTTACTGCCGACATCTTCGGCCTGCCCACCGCACGTCCGCATATCTATGAAACCTCCGGCCTCGGCGCAGCGATCAATGCCGCAGTCGGTCTGCGCCTGCATCCGGACTTTGACACCGCAATCGGCGCGATGACCCGCATCGGCCGCGTGTTCGAACCCCAACCGCATCACCGCAGCACCTATGACGCGCTGTATCACCGCGTCTATAAGAAGATGTATTCGCGCCTGCAACCGCTGTACCAGCAGATTCAGGAAATCACCGGTTATCCCAGCACCACATGAACGCGGAGTCGCCCATGCTCGCACAGAACCACGCCGCACTGCATCTCCCGCCTGCCCCCGATGCCATCCTGCGTGAGGACGGCATTCCCCGCTTTGGCCGCTTCACCGGCCAGGTGGACAAGATCGACTGGGCACCACTGGCAATGCCCTTCGCGCGCAGCCGGCTGTGGCGCCGCTTTCACCACAAGCGCTGGCAGTATGTCGCACTGGCGACGGAGGAACTGTTCTGCGGCGTCGCCATAGTTGATCTCGGCTGGACCAATACGGCCTTCGCCTACGCGTTCGACCGCAAGCAGCGCAAGGAAGTCGGCGGCTTCTCGCAGGATGGCATGGCGGGCCTCACCGCCCGGGTCGCCGAAAAGGCGGCGCATGGCAGCGCAAGCAGCTTCCGTTTTCTGAACAAGCACATCGACTATTCCCACATCCCGGACAGCGACACCTACCGGCTTGCATTACGCTGCGGCAGCTTCGAGATCGACGCGCAATTCGATGCAGCCGATGCCGCCCCGCCGCTGCTTGCAGTCGGCCCGATCACAGGCGGCTCCGTCCACGCGACCGTGAAATCATCCGGCATGCCGCTCCACGGCGAAGTACGGGTGGGCGGCAGATGCTACCCACTGCAAGGCGGCGTCGCCAGCTTCGACTACTCCAACGGCCTTCTCGCGCGCGAGACGGGATGGCGCTGGGCTTCCGCGCACAGCCTGGAGTTGGGCTTCAATCTGCAGAACGGCTATTTCGGCGGCCATGAAAACGCACTCTGGCTGGATGGCTCGATCTATCCGCTGGCGAATGCCCATTTCGACTACAACCCGGCCGATCCCATGGCGCCATGGCATATCCATACCGACGACGGCCTGCTCGACCTGCAGTTCCAACCGGAAGGCATGCGCCGGCAAAACCGCAATCTCATCGTCGCTGCCAGCCGCTATGTGCAGCCGATCGGCACGTTCAGCGGCTGGGTAAAGACGATGAGGAGCGCGAAGCCGCGTTTGGTTGAGCGGCTGGTTGGGGTGACGGAGGATCATTTCTCGCGGTGGTAGCGGGTATTGACGGTCACACCGCGTGTTCCGCTAATGAAAGTCCGCATGTCTTAGGAGTCGCAGCGCATGCCCGTGCTTCTGCACTCACATTTTCATGGGATGACGCATCTTATAGAGGTCGATATACTCTCTTGCAGAATAGACACATTCCTCATTCGCTCTCCCATTCAGCAACACTGTCCGTATATCTAGCAGCTAGGATTTGCCTTTACCTATAAGAGAATATAAATATGAAAAAAGTTTTAGTTACGTTGGTGACTGCAGTTATCGCCATGGGCAATGCAGCAGCAGGAGATATCAACCAAAGAATATCCGCCTTAATGAAGGTCGCGTCAGCAACGGATTTTAAAGTAATGGTGATTCCGTCTTCCGGGAGCTTTTTTAGTAACAAGATAATTGTGGGAAGCCTAAAGGCAGGTGCCGATAGTCAAAGCTCGGAGCAGATCGCGCGTATGCTCAGCGGGCAAGATGCGTTTCGGCTTGCTATAACAAGTGAAAATGACGCTGTGGGAGCCGCAACCCTAGAAAGAGCGCTTGTAAGTTTGAAAGAAAAGCCGTCGGCAGCGCACGAAATTGCATTTATTGGGGATAAGGAATTTGAGGAAACACTGACTACGAAGGCAGCAGAGGCCGGGATAAAGTTTTTGTATGTGCCATACCCCTAACTCAGGGTTAAAAAGTCATCAGTCCACAAGCACTGGAATCTGCCAAGACCAACAACTGCGGTTACTCTTTGCACTGCCGGCCATAACCACGTTCCCTGCGCTTGTTCGTTTAAAATTACCCCTACGGCACACATCGCATTCATCTTTTTAACCTACGCCCGCAACGATGTCGGCGTCATCCAAAACTCCCACATCCCCAGCTTCCTGAACGCCGTACCGCCCTGAATCCCACTATAACGGCGATGGCTTCCATTGACATCAATGTCGTCTCGATCAGAAGTGCCGCCTGCATCTGGCGCCTTCTCTGAATGAATTTGACGGGTGACACGCCTATTGCTGCATCAATCCTGCGGGCGAGTAACTTGGCTCATATAGCCAGTCAGATCAGTAGCCCATCGATCCATGCGCAACCAGCATCGCGTTGCACGACCGTTCCCATTTCCTCACAAAGCGCGCTCATCTGGCGCAGTATGTATTCCGCCTGCGCTGCACTCGCATGCTGAGTGCGGCAATCGTCAATGAATACCGGATGCAGGGAAATTTGGTGCAGCACGTCGCGGCTCAGCGCCACTTCGAATAACAACTGATGATCGTTCCTGAATTCCGCATCAACGCGGTAGTCGTCGACCAGGTCGCCCGCCGCGTAGATGATCGGACAGCCGCGATAGATTTCGATGCCGTGAAAGACATGCGCACTGTGGCCAAACAGGATTTTCCAGCCCATATCGATCGCGGCGTGCGCGAGGCGACGGAATTTTTTCGAAGGCCGGAAGACCATGTTCGGCCCCCAGTGCAACGACAGGATGCTCCAGTCCACCGTCGCGGCTTTCAGCCGTTCCAGCGCGTTGCGCCATACGGCCTCGACTGCAGGTTCATCATCAAAATCTAGCCAGGCGATGCCCGGCACCTTTTCCCCGGCGGCGAAGTCCGCCTGATGGTCGCAGAACGCCGCCATGCCGAAGCGCATGCCATTGCACTCGACAATGGCTGGCGCAAAGGCATCAGAACGATCGATTCCGGCGCCGGCGTAGCGAATGCCTTGGCTGCGCAGTGTGGCGAATGTGTCGAGCAGGCCTTCCACACCGAAATCAAGCGCATGGTTGTTGGCAAGGCTCACCATGTCGACGCCGGCAGCGGTCAGCGACGTGATTGCCTGCGGTGACGCACCGAAGTAGAAGGCCTTGCGCTCGCCCGGCCATTGGTCGAGCGAGGATGTGATCGCGCATTCGAGATTGATGATGGTGAGGTTTGCACTACGCATCAGCGGTGCAATCGGACCCAGCGGGTATTCGGGGCCGAAGCGCAGGATGTATTCCTTTACGTTGCGACCCAGCATGACGTCCCCGCCGAACATGACGCGGATGATTGGTGACTTCTCAGAAGGGGTTTGCATGACTGAAGTCCGTCAAACGGATGCAGTACAGCATAGGAAGAGGAGTAGTACGGCGATTGATCCACCACAAAACCGCTTTTACAGATCGCCCGGAACCGGCAAGCCCTTCCCCTCCTCTATATTGGATCGGGAAGTGTCATAGGAGTCTTGTCATGCAATTATTTGTCCTGCTTACACGCCTGTCGCCGGAAGCGCTGAAGTCGCCGGCATCGATGGAAGACTTCGAAAAACGTGCAGTGAGGCATATTGAGGAAGAATGCCCGGATGTGAAATGGCTGCACAGCTATGTGTTGTCCGGCCCGTATGATTACCTGGATATATTTTCCGCGCCCGACTTCCAGTCAGCACTGAAAGTCTCGGCATTGATCCGGACATTCGGCCGCGCACATTCGGAAATCTGGGGTGCGACCGAGTGGAGCGACTTCAAGGATATTCTGCATTCATTGCCGAACCGATAGCTGTTCGAATATTCCAAGCTCTGTCAGGCGCGTTCTCAGGAGATCGCCCTACGATGAGCACGCCATCCGATTGCGAGCCGTCGCTAGAATCCAAGGTGGCGTTCTTGCGCCAGCCGTGCAGCTTTACAGAACCGAGCATCCGCATTGAGGCAATCGAAACCCATATGTCCTGGGTTTTCCTCACTGAATCACATGCCTACAAGCTTAAAAAACCGGTACATAGCGAGGTACTCGATTTCAGCACGATAGAAGCAAGGCACCGATATTGCGAAGAAGAAGTGCATCTGAACCGGCGCCTGGCACCAGATGTATATCTGGATACTGTGCCTCTGGTGATCGATGCCTTTGGCCATCTGCATGTTGGCGGCGGTGGCCGGGCAATCGACTGGCTGGTCCGGATGCGCCGCCTGCGCGCGCAGAATATGCTCGACTATCGTCTGCGAAACGGCACAGCAAGCGATGAAGACATGCGCAGGATAGCGTCCAGGCTTGCCGATTTCTATCGAAACTGCCCACCCGTCGCCATCGAAACTGGCCACTATCTGAACAGCTTTCTTCAGGATATAGAAAACAGATTGCAGTGTTTAACCCGCCCGGATTATGGACTGCCCGCCCAAGAGTGGCGCCATGTTTGTGATGCGCAATGTGCTTTTCTGCGGGACAGGCGTGATCTGTTTGATGCCCGTGTACAGGCCGGAAAAATCATTGAAGGACATGGCGATCTACGCCCGGAGCATGTTTGCCTTGAAAAAGAAGTGAGCATCATCGACTGCCTGGAATTCTCGCGCAGCTTGCGCATTACTGATGCTGCCGACGAGCTGGGTTTTCTTGCGCTTGAATGCGAACGGCTCGGATCGGCGCATCTGGCAAGCAGGTTGCTGCATTTTTATGGCGAAGCATCCGGTGACTGGCCCGATCCCGCATTGCTGCGCTTTTATCAGAGCTATCGAGCAATCCTGCGTGCAAGCATCGCCATCCGGCATCTGGACGAAGAAAAGTTCCGCTCTTCACCGGAATGGCGCCGGCGCGCACAAACTTATTTGCGGCTGGCTCAACTTAGGACGGCGTCAACAAAATGAGAAAACCGCTGGCGCCGGCAATTTGTTTCCGGCTGCGCTCTAACAATTCAAATTCCACCAACCGGCTTGTGCACCAGAACAGGAATCTTGCTGTGGACCAGCACCTTGAGTGTTTCGCTGCCAAGCAATTGCATCGTATCTCCCTTCCATCCATGCGAAGCCATGTAGATCAGGTCACAATGTCCCTGCTCCGCTGCTTTCAGGATTCCGAGATACGGCTCATTCGCCCTGATCATTTTGCAGGTGCATGGCACTTCTTCCGCAAGCGCACTATTGGCAATATATGAAAGGTGCTCGTCTGCAAATTTCTCGAACAGTGCCTGCCGGCGATCGGCAAAATTGGCGTCGTGATGCATCCATGTTTCAAGCTGGTCCGGGTGCGGCTGTGGCACGACGTAAACGGCAACCACAGTTGCACCGATGTTTTTTGCAAACAGCACGCCGTTTGCCACGGCCTGCTTAGAAAGAGCTGATCCGTCGGTAGGCAACAGGATGTGCTTGTACATGGCGATTCCTTCATTGGTTCAGGTTGGGCATGCCGCCTGCCATGGCTTTAAATTGCACGTGACCGGATCGTTGCACCGCAGTGCGAACGAAATCCGAAACACCATGTCACTCTCCTGAGACGACGCACAACCCGCCTTGTTCCAGCAAAAAGGAGGAACGCCGATGAGCCTTACCCTGACATCGCCCGCCTTCGATGCCGGCAAACCAATCCCTGCAACCCATACCTGCGACGGGAGCGATACCTCACCGCCGCTAACATGGTCCGGTTTGCCGCCGCAAACAAAGAGCCTTGTGCTGATCGTCGATGATCCGGATGCCCCGGATCCGGCGGCACCGCAGCGGACCTGGGTGCATTGGGTTCTCTACAACATCCCGTCGGATGCGTCCGGATTGGCGCAAGGCGTTGCATCAAAAGATTTGCCGCCCGGTACGCGCGAAGGGCATAACGATTGGAAACGTACGGGCTACGGCGGCCCTTGCCCGCCGGTTGGCCGCCATCGTTATTTTCACAAGTTGTACGCGCTAGACACGGTATTGCCCGACTTGGGACAAGGCACCAAGGCTGCTGTAGAAAAAGCCATGCACGGCCATGTGATTGGTCAGGCCGAACTGATCGGCCTGTATCAACGCCCGTGATATAAGGCAACCATGATTTTTTCTTTGCTGCGTGGGTTAAAACCCCTGTTGCCTGCCCTTCCCTTACAGAACCAATGGAATCGATGTCGGTCTTACAACAAGAGGACCACAGCGGTCGGTACAACATGAACTGAATTCAGCCATCCGCTTTCACCACGGGTGAAACCCGGGGCTAATATTTCTAAGCGAGGCAGTCATGAAAATACATAGTCCAGTTGTACTTGCAGTTATCGCTTCCGCGCTTTTCGCTGCAGGGTGCGATAAATCCCCAGAAACACCGAAAACATCCTCGAAGGACTTGACCGGCACCGAGCTGACGCCATCCGGCGGCAAATCGGTGGCGCTACCACCCGACAAAATGCCGCCTTCGGACGGAAGTATCGCTCCTCCTCCGCCGGTCGCCGCCCACAGTAGCGGCGACGCAAACAGCCCGACACAGGCAAATCCGGCGCAACTGGAGAAAAGCCAGGAACAGGCGGCGATGCCAACGACAGGCCAGGCCAACAATTACTCGCCGCCACAGACCGGAGGACAGGCAGGGAAATAGCGGCTTGGCTCAAGAGTTGCTCACAACTGCCTGAGGATTACCTGTTAGCTGCGTCTGGCTAGTAACGATTTCTGCACAGGTTTAACGATCCTGCGCCAGCGGGAAAAACAGTTGCTGGCCCTCGACCCTGAAATCAGCGATACGCTTTTGCCCGGCAGGCGAGGTGATCCATTCGATCAGGCGCATCGCCCCCTTGTAATTGATGTCCGGGTACTTCTTCGGATTGACCGCAATAATGCCGTAGGGATTAAACATTTCCGGGTCGCCCTGCACGGCGATCTCAAGACCAGTCTTCGCGCGATAAGCGACATAGGTTGCGCGATCGGTCAAGGTATATGCCTGCAGTTCCGCCGCCATTGTCAGCACCTCCCCCATGCCCATCCCGGCTGATATGTAAACCTTTCCCGCCGGCTGGGTGCCTACCTTTTTCCAGTAGCTCTTTTCCATCTGATCGGTACCGGAATTGTCACCGCGCGAGATGAAGCGCGCGTTCGCATCGACGATTTTCTTCATTGCCGCGATCACATTCTTCATGCTCTTGATTCCTGCAGGATCGCCTGCCGGGCCGACGATGATGAAATCGTTGTACATCACATCGCACCGGTTGACGCCATACCCTTCCATAACGAACTTGTCTTCCGACGGCCGCGCATGCACCAGCGTGACATCCACATCGCCATTCTTCGCCATCTCCAGCGCCTTGCCGGTGCCCACCGCGATCACATGCACTTTCAGCCCGGACTCCGCTTCGAACGCCGGGAGCAGATAACTCAGCAAGCCCGAATTATCCGTGCTGGTGGTAGTAGACATGCGCAATACCTGTTGCGCCATGACCGAAGGAACAAGCGCAATCAGAAGAGACAACAGTGCGGCAAGACGTATTGCAAAACGCGCCATCGACAGTTTTTTTCCACCCATCTTCTCCCCTATGCGATGCGGATGCGATTTTGTCGTGCTTGCAGCCGCCCCTCCTGCAGTTTCAGACGCTGTACGCCAGGCAGCGCGATCAGGTCGCGGTCATGGCAGGCCATGATGACGCTGCTGCCTGCGGCGACCAGCGACGGAATCAGTGCGATCACCTGTTCCCGCGCGGCGCCATCGAGATTCGCGGTCGGCTCGTCGAGCAGCAGCAGTTTCGGCTCCAGCACTTTGGCGCGTGCCAGGGCAACGCGCTGTTTCTCGCCGCCCGACAGCACATGCGGCTTTCTGTCGCGCAAATGCAGAATCCCGGCCCATTCCATTGCCTGTTCCACACGTTGCACGATATCCGCCTTTGCCATATTGCGCGCAGCCAGGCCATAACCGATATTGCCGGCGACGCTGGTGGAAAACATTACCGGATGCTGATGCACATACACCACCGCATCGCGCATGGCGGTTGGATAGGCTGGATGCGCAGCCAGCCGCACGTTTTCCCCCAGGAACTCGGCATGCACGCACTCAGCCGTTTCCAAGCCGGCGAGTATGCGCAGCAGCGTGCTCTTGCCGGACCCGTTCACCCCTGTGAGTACATAGGCGCATGACTGGCGTATGGTCAGCATGTCTATCTCGAACAGCAGGCGCTCGCCGAATAACTTCCGCAGGCGGTAAATAGTCAGAAGCGGCGTCATGAAACTCCTTGCACCGCGCGTGTATCGCCCTGCAGGATGACGAGTAGTGCATTGACGGTCAGTGCAACCGATACCAACACAATGCCGAGCGCGACACCCTGCGCGAAATCCCCTTTGCTGGTTTCCAGCGCAATTGCAGTGGTGATGGTGCGTGTCTCGCCGACGATGTTCCCGCCGACCATGATTGCGCAGCCTACTTCCGAAATCACGCGACCAAAGCCGTGGATGATCGCGGCCATCACGCCGAAGCGCACTTCATGCAGCACCGTAAACATCACGCGCCAGCGCGATGCCCCGAGCGTGATCGCAGTTTCCGCCAGCCTGGTATCTGCGGCCTGTATGGCAGCCAATGAAAATGCAACGAGCACTGGCAGCGCGATCAGCACTTGGCCGACAATGATGCCGGGTTGGGAAAACAGCCAGTGGAAGCTGCCGAACGGCCCCTGGCGCGATAGCGTCAGGTACAGTAGCAGGCCGATCAGCACGGTCGGCAAGGACAGCATTGCCTGCGCCAGCCAGATAAGAAAACGACGCCCGCTAAACGAATGGGTCGCAATCAGGTATCCGGCGCCAATCGCAAACGGCGTCGCCAGCACCAGCGCGATAAGGGAAGTCTTCAGCGAAATCCAGACGATGTGCCATAGCGCGGCATCGCCCGAAAAAAGCAGCGCAAAGGCATCACGAATGGCATCCGTCAGCTGCATGGAACTAAGTGTGCATGGGTTTCAAGTATGCGCAGAAGCTATCGTCATTGCGCTCGCATCGCACTCCATTAAGCCACGCGCAGCACATCGGCCAGATGCGGTTCCGCAATCAACCGTTCCTTTCCGGTCAATAGCAGGAAATGCTTGCCGGTGCAGCGCGCTAGCAGGGACATGCCGATGCGCTCGGCCACCATGTGTCCCATCTGTGTGGTGCCAGAACGAGAAAGCAGGAAAGGAATACCCATCTGCGCTCCCTTGATCACCATCTCGGAGGTCAGCCGCCCCGTGGTGTAGAACACCTTGTCCTCACCGCTCACATCATCCAGCCACATTCTGCCGGCGATGGAATCGACCGCATTGTGCCGGCCGACATCCTCGACGAAATACAGCATCTCCCCGTCTCCGGTAAAGAGTGCGCAACCATGTACGGAACCAGCCTGCTTGTAGATCGACTGCTGCGTGCGGATGGTATCGACAATCCGGTACAGCGTGGATTGCCGCAGTCGCGCCTGCTCTGGCAAGCTGATGGAATCGACTTCATCCATCAGCGAACCGAACACGGAGCCCTGGCCGCAGCCGGTCGTCACCACCTTTTTCGACGTGCGCTCTTCGATGTCCGTGATGCCTCGCACGGTTTTCACCGCCACGGCCTCGACGTCCCAATCGACATGGATCGATTCGACATCCTCGATGGATTTCACCAACCGCTGGTTGCGCAGGTAGCCAAGCGTCAGCGCTTCCGGCGCACCACCCAGCGTCATCAGCGTAACCAGCTCGCGCTTATCCACATACACCGTCAGCGGTCTTTCGGCAGGGATCGATATTATGGAGAACCGCCCGCGCTCATCCATCGCCTCGACTTGCCGGGTCAGCGGGACGGTGGCGTGGGACAATTCCAGGCGTCGTGGCATCTGGCGCGTCATCCTTATTTTTTTGGTGCGGCCGGTGTCCCGGCTGGCGGCTCTTTCCCTGCGGCCGGCACCGGCTTGGCATCGGCAACACCGACCTGCCCAATAGAGGTTGCACCAGCTTCAACATACGGGCCCGGATCGGCGCATGGCGGCACCTCTACGCTCGGCTTTCTTGCGTTCACATGATTCTTGAAGTACCGTGCGGCGATCCTGTCCTGCGACTGGCACAACTTGTACGCAGCCACCTTTTCGCTCCAATCGGTCTTTTGCTTTGCCGCAGCTGCTGCAGCCGCCTTTTCCGGCGAGGGTGGCGGAATTTTTGCGTGCGCAGCAAAGCTGAACGTCGCCCCGGCGAGAACCAGCAAACCAATCGATTTATTCATCGTCTTTCCTCCTCAGACCGCTCTTGCCGGACCGCCGATTTTCTCCGCACCTTCCGGGCTGCGTATGCGCGGTATTTCCCCGCGCTCGACTTTTTCGTACCACAGGTCATGGTGCTCCTTGGCCCAGGTGTCATCCACATAACCGGTGCGCATCGATTTGTACGCATCCTCCATGCCGATCGTGCCGACATATATATGTCCGAGCGATACAGCAGCCAGTACGCCGGCGGAGCAAAGATGAATCACGTTCGCCAGTTGCATCGTGCCGCGGGTGTAGGCGATGCCTGGCACCAGCTTGTCCAGCACCAGGCCAGACCCAACGGCAATCAGGCCCAGCACGACCACACCACCCCAGAACCAGGCTTTCTGGCCTGCATTGAAGCGGCCGGCGCTTGCATGCTTGTTACCAACCATGCCGCCCATATTCTTGATCCATGCCAGGTCCGACTTTTCCGGCAAGTTCGACCTGATGAACAGGACAATCATCACCACAAGCGACACCAGGAACAGCGGCCCGACAAAGTTGTGAATGTTCTTGCCTACATAGGTCAGCCAGCCGAACAGTGTGCGCCCGAACACTGGCATCAAAACGTATTTACCAAATAACATCAGCAGGCCGGTAATTGCCAGCGTCACGAAGCTGATCGCAACGGTCCAGTGCGTCATGCGCTCGAACGGCGTATAGCGCTCGATCAGTCTTCCGGTGCGCGGCTCCTTCAGGCGGATCGGTCCCTTGATGAGATAGATCACCGCAAAGGCGAGAAAAACAATCGCTATCAACCAGCCGATTATCTGGGTCAGCGGCCCGTTGCGATATTGGCGCCAAGCCTCTCCCGCGGTGGTTGCCCGGTCCTGTCCGAGAAACTGTGCTTTCGGCTGGATCAGCACGCCAGCCTCCGGGTAAGGCAGGCTTGCGTAATTGTTTTCGCCGCGCTTCACGATACGCCATGTCGGCGAATTATTGCCGGGCTGGTCGCGCGTGCGTTCAGCCTGGTTCTGCTTGAGGATATCGACCGATTCCACATTGGGCAGCTGCTGGGTACGTGGCTGCTCGGGTGCCACCTGTGGCGCCTGTTGTTGCTGTGGCACTGCCTTCTCCTGTGGCGCAGCCGGAGGGGTGGGCGCATTCTGGGCAAGCGCGATACCCGTCGCAAGCGCCAATGCCGACACGCCCAGTGCGATATCGAAAAAACGTTTTCCTTTCATGGCGCCCCCGCATTGCCTGAATGCCTGAATATCCGTGTGTCTGGACACCCGGGCAAAAAGCGACAGAATCACTCGACCTTCACATACTCGTTCTGATACTGGTTACGCTTGCGTATCTGTGTTGCCCATGCATTCTCGCTACCCGCCGCCCATCCCGGCACCACGTAGGCATCTTTCGCGCCCTGCCATGGCGGAGTATCGCGCCCCCTGGTGTTGTCGGCGGTTTTCGTCTGTGCCCGCTCGCCGCAGCCACCGAGCAGCACGGCGCAGCAGGCAATGATCAGCACAGGCTTCATGATTTGCTCCCTTCCGGCGCCTTGGCATCTGGATTCGGGGCCTTGCCATAGGCGGTGCCCCAGCCCCAGATTTCGCTGCCCTTGCCACGCCGCAGCACCCGGTCACGGAAGATATTGGCCACGATGTCGCCGTCGCCGCCCAGCAGCGCCTTGGTCGAGCACATCTCCGCGCACGCCGGCAGCTTGCCTTCCGCCAGCCGGTTGCGACCATACTTCTCGAACTCGGCCTTGGAACCGTTCTCTTCCGGGCCGCCGGCGCAGAAAGTGCATTTATCCATCTTGCCACGCAGGCCGAAGGTGCCGTTGGACGGGAACTGCGGCGCGCCGAATGGGCATGCATAAGCGCAGTAGCCGCAGCCGATGCAGATATCCTTGTTGTGCAAGACCACGCCTTCGTCCGTGTGATAGATGCAATCCACCGGGCATACGGCAACGCAAGGCGCGTCGGAACAATGCATGCAGGCGACCGAGATCGATTTTTCCTGCCCCACCATGCCGTCATTGATCGTGACGACGCGGCGGCGGTTCACACCCCACGGCACCTCGTTCTCATTCTTGCAGGCGGTCGTGCAGCTATTGCATTCGATGCAGCGCTCCGAATCGCAAATGAATTTCATCCGTGCCATAGGGACGGCCTCCTTATATGCCTTTGGGCGCTAATCGAGCGCCCCTCATGCTTGATAGCGCTCGACATTGCAGATCGTGGTCTTGGTTTCCTGCATCATGGTGACGGAGTCGTAACCGTAGGTCGTAGCAGTGTTCACCGCCTCGCCGCGCACCACCGGCGCTGCACCTTCCGGGTAATACTCCAGCAGATCCACTCCCTGCCACCAACCGGAGAAGTGGAACGGAATGAAGGCCGTATCCGGCCCGACGCGTTCCGTCACCAAGGCCTTTACCTTGAGGCGCGCACCGGTCGGCGTGGATACGACCACATATTCGCCATTGCGGATGCCACGATCGGCAGCCGCCTTCGGATTGATCTCAACAAAGTTTTCCTGCTGAAGTTCGGCCAACCACGGATTGGAACGCGTTTCCTCGCCACCACCTTCATACTCGACCAGACGGCCTGAAGTCAGGATGATCGGGAATTTTTCATACAACTTGGCTTCCACGTTCTTTTGCTGCACTGTCTTGTAAAGCGTCGGCAGGCGCCAGAACGCCATCTTGTCGTCATGCGTCGGGTACTTCGCGACAAGATCGGGCCGGGTGCTGTACAAAGGTTCGCGATGCAACGGCACGGGATCAGGGAAGTTCCAGACCAAGGCTCTTGCCTTCGCATTACCAAAAGGATGCACGCCATGCACCTTCAGGCAGACGCGCTGGATGCCGCCGGACAAATCTGTTTTCCAGTTCTTTCCTTCGGCGAATTTCTTTTCCTCTTCCGTCAGGTCGTCCCACCAGCCGAGCTTCTTCAAGAGGATGTGGTCGAACTCCGGATAGCCGGTGGTGATCTCTGAACCGAGGGAATGCGAACCATCCTCCGCCAGCAGATTCACACCCTCGCGCTCAACGCCGAAGTTCGCGCGGAAGTTGCCGCCACCATCCATCACATGCCGGGTCGTGTCATACAAGTTGGCGGTGCCCGGATGCTTCAGTGCCGGCGTGCCGTAGCATGGCCACGGCAGGCCGAAGTAATCGCCGGTCAGGTCGTAGCCGGTCAGCGCATCCTTGCCGCCCTTGCAACGCAGCGTCTTCACGTCGAACAGATGCATGTTGCGCATATGCGCCTTCAGCCGCTCCGGTGACTGGCCGGTGTAGCCGATGGTCCAAGTGCCGCGATTGATTTCACGCAGCATGTCTTCCGGCTCCGGCTCCAGCATGCCGCCCTTGCCCTTCACCAGCTTGATCTTCGCCACCAGTTCCTTGGCGAACCCCAGCTTTTCCGCAAGCTGGTACATGATCATCTGGTCAGTGCGCGACTCGAACAGCGGTTCAATCACCCGTTCGCGCCATTGCAACGAACGGTTTGATGCAGTCGCGGTGCCAGCAGTCTCGAACTGCGTCGCCGCCGGCAGCAGGTACACCGCGCGGTTGGGATTAAGCTGCTGCCCTTCGACTTTCATCGCCGCCATTGCAGCAGTGGCCGACGGATACGGATCGATCACCACCAGCATGTCGAGCTTGTCGAGCGCCTTCTTCATGTCGAGGCCGCGCGTCTGCGAATTCGGCGCATGGCCCCAGAACAGCACCGCCTTCACATTGCTGTCCTGGTCGATCAGTTCGTTTTTCTCCAGCACCGCATCGACCCAGCGCGATACGGTCGTGCCGGATTTTTCCATCATCGCCTGCGAGGGAAACTGCTTCTTGATCCACTCATAATCCACGCCCCATGCCGCCGCCCAGTGCTTCCACGATCCGGTGGTCAATCCGTAATACCCGGGCAGAGAATCGGGATTCGGGCCGACGTCGGTTGCGCCCTGTACATTGTCGTGCCCACGGAAGATATTGGTGCCGCCGCCGGACACGCCGACATTGCCCAAGGTAAGCTGGAGAATGCAGGATGCGCGTACCATCGCATTGCCGATCGTGTGCTGCGTCTGCCCCATGCACCACACTACCGTCGATGGCTTGTTCTTTGCCAGGGTCTCGGCCACCTTCAGCACTTCCGCTTCCGGCACGCCGCAGGCCTCCTGAACCTTGTCCGGCGTCCACTTCATCACTTCCTCGCGCACCTTATCCATGCCGTACACGCGGTCGTTGATGTACTTCTTGTCTTCCCAGCCGTTACTGAAGATGTGGTACATCAGCCCGTAGAGGAACGGAATGTCGGAACCGGAACGGATGCGCACATATTGGTCTGCTTTCGCCGCCGTCCGCGTGAAGCGCGGATCGACCACGATCATCTTGGTGCCGTTTTCCTTCGCATGCAGCATATGCAGCATCGATACTGGATGCGCCTCTGCCGCGTTCGACCCGATATACATCGCCGCTTTCGAGTTCTGCATATCGTTGTAACTATTCGTCATCGCACCGTAGCCCCAGGTGTTCGCCACGCCCGCAACAGTGGTCGAATGGCAAATGCGGGCCTGGTGGTCACAGTTATTTGTGCCGAAAAAGGAAACAAACTTGCGCAGCAGTGCCGATTGTTCGTTACTGTGTTTCGACGAGCCGATGAAAAAAACCGCATCCGGCCCGCTGGCCTTGCGAATATCCAGCAACTTTCCGGAAATTTCATTCAAGGCCTGATCCCAGCTGATGCGCTGGTATTTTCCATTGACCAGCTTCATCGGATATTTCAGGCGATACTCGCCGTGACCATGCTCACGCACGGCAGCGCCTTTCGCACAGTGCGCGCCCAGATTGATTGGCGAGTCGAACACCGGTTCCTGCCGCACCCAGACACCGTTCTCCACCACCGCGTCGATTGCGCAGCCAACCGAACAATGGGTGCATACGGTGCGCCGCACCTCGATCTTCTCCCCGGCATCATCAGTCTTGGCTTCATCAGCCGCTTTCGCCTTGCGGATAAGATTGAGCTGGGATAGTGCAATGCCCGCACCGATGCTGATGCCGGAACGCTTGAGAAAGGCACGCCGGTCCATGGTCGGCAACGCTCGCGCCAGGCTGTCGCTGAGACTGGACACGAAACGAGTATGTGCCTGCGAGCCGGTCTGTCCCTTGCGAGTCAACAGCATGTCTGTCTCCTCCAACGCTTAAATGGTTGTCGTCCGATAGTATTTTTTGACGTGTTCCGTGAGTCGGTAGCCCTTGTCTTTCGGATCTAACGCGACAGGCTCAGGCAGTTCCGGCACTGCACTCTTTGATGAGATCTTGGCCGCCACACCCGCAACGGCAGCAAGACCAAGTCCGGCGAAGAAGGTTCTTCTGCCGATTTTCGATTGCTCGGACATGCATGTCTCCTTCAGTGAAAGCATGAACCAATTTCTGATCCCTCAAAAAACCAGATCGCATGCCGCAGCCTGCATGGGCTGCGCAATGCATTTTGTTCTTACGGCTTGTTCTTAGATTTTGAAACCGGGACTTCTTGAAGGATGCGGCTTAAACCAGCATAGTTGATATAGCTTTTATTACCAGCGATTTACGCCAACCAAAATCGCTTTCCTGACAAAAATCAATTCGCCATGTCAAACGCCTGTTTCTCAACATCAAAAAAACGCATCGCAAGCACTGCAACCGCCTTGTAGAAGCGCGCATCAGGATGACTGAGCATCGCATCGCACATTTCATTCACCCATGGCTGCATGTGGCCGGCGAAAAATCGCATTTGCGTGTCCAGTCCGGCAGACGGCGCGTCGTCCGAAAGAATCAGATGACGCATCACTTCACACAGGCCCGCGATATGGTCCTCGCTTTCCGGCATGCGCTCATCCCGTTGCAATCCAAGTGAAGCCAATTCCGAGCGCAAGGTGGCAAGGGGTTTTTCCATCAAAAACCCGGACAGGTAATAAGACCCGTATAGCATCACCTCCGGCTTTCCGACACCGATAAAAAGCGCCTCGTACTCATCGCGCACTGCGGCTGCGTCGGCATGGCGGCATGCACCTGCCAGTTGGTTCCATGCCTGTTGGAGAAGGCTGTCATTGTCGCCCGACGAAGCCGCAATACCATCCAGCAACGCCTGTGAAGGCGGCTCATAAAACAGCGTGGCCAGTACACCATATAAATTAGCCCGTCCGGCTTCTTCACCATATCCCGGCTCCTCAAAGTCCGTACTCTGCGTGGTTGGCATTGTGGCTGTCATGGTCTTGCCTCATTACGTTTCAGGTCGAAGGCCGTTACTTCATTCCTGTTTTCCATCATGTCGATCACGCGACAATCGGCGCACATCCGTATGCGATCAATATTTCCGGCAAATGCGCCGTGCAAGGAGAGCCGGGACACCATGTTCTCGATCATCTGCAGGGTTCCGAATGGCTTGCTGCAGCGAATGCAGTGGTACGGCTGGGCCTCATGCAGCACGGAGGGCTGGCGCGCCTGTTCGGTGAGCAATAAGCGCGGCTTGAGTGTGATAGCGCTTTCCGGACAGGTCTTGACGCACAATCCGCATTGAACGCAATTCTTTTCGATGAAGCGCAATTGCGGCAGGTTGGGATTGTCGATCAGGGCCAGTTCCGGACACGCGCCGACGCAGGACATGCAAAGCGTGCAAGCTGACTGGTCAAGCACGACCGCACCGAAGGGGGCTCCGGCAGGCAGCGGTATTTCCTGTTTTGCGGCGGGCGCGAATTTCAGCAAATGATCCAATGCAAAATCCAGCGTATTGCGCTTGTCCGCCGCAATGTTGAAACTGGCTCGCTGCAGCGGCACTTGCGCAGGCTGGATGCGTTGTAGTTCGGCATCCAGATCAAGCGGATTTTTTACATGCAGCAGTTCGACATGGCGTCCGGCATAACCGAGTTCCGACAAAACGGTTTGGGCGATTTCGATCTGCTGTTCCAGGGCATCAATATATTGCGGCGCTTCGTCGCCGGTGCTCATGAGCAGGATATTGGTGACGCCGTAGCTGATGGCTGTCAGCCACACGTCGATTCCTGTTGAGGCGATGTGGTGGAGTTCCATGGGAATCACCCGAGCAGGCACACCATGCAGCGTCTTGGCTCCGGCCAAGCGCCCGTACTGATTAAGCAGATCCTTGCCATGTTCCCTGCTATGCAGCAATAGTGCCGGCTGCTCACCTCCGGCCTTCGCATAAGCAGCCAGCATGGCTTTCAGCCGCAGTCCCAAGTCCGGCGCGCGCGGATAGGCGTAAGCCATCGCCCCCGACGGGCACACCGTAGTACAGGCACCACAGCCGACGCACAGGTGCGGATTCACCCTGACATGGTCGCCATCGTGGGCAATCGCCTCGGCCGAACAGATGTCGATGCAAGCGGTGCAGCCTATTTTCTTGTTGCGGCTGTGTGCGCAAATCTTTTCCTTGTACTGAAAGTATTTGGGCTTGCTGAACTGGCCGACGAGTTGCATCAGTTCAAGCGCATGTCCGGCGGCGACCGTCTCCGACGAACCGGGCGCAAAATAGCCTTGCGGCGGCTGGTGCAAGCTCAATAGTGGTTGTGTGCTCAGGTCGAAAACCAGATCAAACTCGCCAATGCGCTCTTTGACATCACGCACGAAATCAATTGCACCGATGGCACCGCAGGCCTTGACACAGTCACGATGCGATTTGCAGGCCGCAAGATTGATCTGATAACTGAGATCGATCGCGCCTTCCGGGCAGGCGTCTATGCAGGCATTGCAGCGCGTACATAATTCCAGGTCGATGGGATTGGCCTGTTCCCATGTCACCTTGAACGCCCCAAGCCAACCGCCGATGCGGATGCGCGCGCCGGAAAACGTCGGGTATGCACGCTCCAGCAAGGCATCACCGCCGTAACCGGACGTCAGCAGCACGCTGACGTCCAACGGGCCGTTGAGACGCTTGGCCCACGGCAGCACGCGTTCCGAAGGACCAATCACAAGAAGGCGGCCGGACGAGTTGTATTCCACCTCGGGCACGGGTTCCGGATCGGGTAGCGCCGCGGCAGCCAGCAGCGCAGCCATCTTGGGCAATGCCTGCTTCGCTTCCGCGCCCCAGCCTCCGGTTTCCCGGATATTGACGAAACGAATCGGCGCCACCGATTGTTTCTGCTCCGCGATTTCATCAAACAGGCCCTGCTCCTGCGTACACGCGACCACGACACGGTCGCTGCCTTGGATGGCATCGATATAGTTTCCGACTTCGCGCCGGCACAATTGCGTCGCAATCTTGACAGGAGCGCTGCCGACCGCATCTCCCAGGCTGGCACTTGCAGAGGCATCGAGCGGCATGGTGCGGTTGCAATTGCAGACTTTAAATTGTGTCGTCATTGGCAGGCCTGTAGGGTGGAAGTTCTGCATTGTCTGCAGCAGTAGAGATGGGTATTTCCGCTGGATTTTCGGCGGGTAAAAGGTTCGGCTCATTCAGCGCCTGCTGCTCAGGCGGCGGGCCTTCGCCGAGTATTTTTTCTTCCGTAGCCGTAGCAAAAACTGCCAGCGGATTCAACAACGCTTGCGCATGATTCAGCATGGCGAGAACCTGTGCCGGTATCGGCACGGATTTGCTGTAGTCATCAATGTAAACGTCGAGTCCATCCATGACATTGAAGTGCGGATCGGAAAACAGCTTCTTCATTGCTGCGCGACGCACATTTTCATCCACACCGCGAGCGACAAAAGGCCTGAAGTCGGAATCCTTAGTCAACGCTTTGACTTCTTCAAGTGTGAGCGTTGGACCTGTTCCATCCTCAGCTACCTGAACAGGCAAAGGAGGCGGCGCTTGGCGCACGGAGGATTCTGGTTTTTCGCCTTCTTCGTGTGCAGGCCACCTCGTAGAATTGCGTTGCGACCAGCGCGAGAAAAATTCTTCAGCGTCCATGCGTGTCCGTTTCCGCCTTCGCCATCTGCTCGACGCCGACACCGCCCTCGAAGGATGGTTTCCTGCGCTTCTTCTTGGGCTCGGGCCGATAATACTGTTGCACGAATGCAGTCAGATAACCGATGATTTCCTGCGAAGCGGGCACGGTGTCTACTTGCTCGCCGCCATCCATCAGTCGTGCTGCTTCATTATAGGAAAGGGTGACCCGTTTCGGTACCGCCACTTCATCCCCTTCGACCTCTTCGATGCGCCACATCACAAACCAGCATGGCGCAGGCGCGTCGATATTAAGGAAGTAGCCTTCGGCTTCGTCGCTATAGAGCTTGATATCAAAATCGCTGAATAACCAACGGGTATCGGCAGGATCGTCGCGCAGGCGACGTACCATGACACCGGGAAAAAGTGGCGCATCGCTGACTTCAAGCGGTCTCCATTGATGAGACTGCCAGCGGCTGGCCAGCGGCACGCGTTGCATGATTACCGCCACCTTTATTGCTTCTGTCTCCATGCTGTCTCTGGCGCTGCACTACGCCTATAGTAGAAATGAAAATTTCCGAAGCGACTCTGCAATACTAGGATACTGCGCCGAAAAATCCAGCTTGTGCGAGCCTTCCGCCGCAATTTGGTGCGACGGTTGATGTAGCACAATGATCGATTCGACAGCAGCATTGCCCGCGATTTACAATGTGCCGGCACGCTTGCATGTCACTCTTCCACTTCGCCCATGAAACTCGACATCGATCAAATCACCGGACTCATCCTCGCAGGTGGACGCGGAATGCGCATGGGGGGCGTTGACAAGGGCTTGCGGCCGTTTCGCGGTGCGCCCATGGCATTGCATGTCGTCATGCGGCTGTCGCCGCAAGTTGGCACATTGATGATCAATGCCAACCAGAATATCGGCCCGTATGAAGGTTTCGGCCTGCCGGTATGGCCGGATGAGCTGACCGGCTTCGAAGGGCCGCTTGCCGGCGTGCAGACCGGCCTGCTCCATTGCGAGACCGACTATATGGTTACAGCACCTTGCGACTCGCCATTTCTCCCCGACGATCTGGTTGCTCGCCTTGCCGATGCGCTGGTTGAAAATGCTGCGGAGCTGGCGGTTGCCGTTACCGGCGAAGGGGAGACAAGACAGCCGCATCCGGTGTTCTGCCTGATGAAAGCGTCGTTGCTGTCGAACCTGAGTGCCTATCTGCAAGGCGGCGGGCGAAAAATCGAAACCTGGTACCGTTCGCTTCGCTTTGTCGAAGTCCCCTTCCCCGACGATACCGGCTTTCGCAATATCAACACCCTCGAAGAGCTGCGCCGCTTCGAACCTGATTAACCTTCTTCCCCACCTGGCAATGTCCCATTCGACCCCCTCCCGCCTTTCCGAAGTCATCAGCTGCCTGTCCGATTACGATCCCAATGCACTTTCGGTTGCCAGTGCTCAACGCATCATCCGCGATTCGGTCACGCCGATTCAGACCGTCGAAAAAGTCGCATTGCGCAGCGCGCTTGGCCGCGTGCTGGCGCAGGACATCGTCTCGCCGATCAATGTGCCACAGCATGACAATTCGGCGATGGACGGCTATGCGCTACGTAGCGCGGACTTGAATGCGACGCAACCGGTCACGCTGCAAATTGCCGGCACCGCACTTGCCGGCACCGGATTCAGCGGCACGGTCGGAGCCGGACAATGCGTGCGCATCATGACCGGCGCAGTCATGCCTGCCGGCTGCGATACCGTCGTACCGCAGGAACTGACAGAAAATGCGCTGGAAACCTCGGTCACGCTTTTGCCCGGCGTTGTACGTGCCGGCGACAACCGGCGCCTGAAAGGCGAAGACCTGGAAGCAGGCAAGCCCGCGCTGTTGAAAGGAAAAATCCTGCGTCCGGCCGATCTTGGGCTGCTGGCGTCGCTCGGCGTAGCCGAAGTGCCTGTGCAGCGCCGGCTACGCGTCGCTTTCTTTTCCACCGGAGATGAATTGCGCTCGATTGGCGAGCCGCTGGATGAAGGCTGCGTGTATGACAGCAACCGCTACACGCTGCATGGAATGCTCACCCGGCTGGGCTGCGACATCATCGACATGGGCGTGGTGAAGGATGACCCGGCCGCGCTGGAAGCAGCTTTCCGCACCGCCTGCGAAAACGCGGATGCAGTCATCACCTCCGGGGGCGTGTCGGTCGGCGAAGCCGATTACACGAAACAGATGCTCGCCAAACTGGGCGACACCGCGTACTGGAAAATCAATATGCGCCCCGGTCGACCGATGGCATTCGGCCGGCTTACCTCGAACGGCAGGAGTGCGTGGCTGTTCGGCCTGCCCGGCAATCCGGTCGCCGTGATGGTGACTTTCTACTTCTTCGCGCGCGAGGCGCTGCTGCACATGATGGGCGCCGAACCGAAGCCGCTGCCACTGATGCGTGCCGCCTGCGAAGTACCTATCCGCAAAAAACCGGGCCGCACCGAATACCAGCGCGGAATCCTGTCAACCGACGCGACCGGACATCGTCAGGTTCGCATCACTGGTTCGCAGGGATCGGGCATTCTGAGCTCGATGTCGCTCGCCGATTGCATCGTTGTGTTACATGCCGAACAGGGTTCGGTCGCTGCGGGCGATGAAGTCGATGTGATCCTGTTCGACGGTCTGATCTGATTTGCCTGCAAACCCGTTCGGCAAGCGCTCGATGAAGCCGTTCATCTGTAGCTTGAATTGTACGGACTGATCATGACAGGCGGCTGCTGCAACCTGCCATCGCAGGGAAAGCGCAGCGTCTCGACTGCATTACACAGAACCCGGCACCAGCTTCTGGCAGCGTGGCGATGGCTGGATTCTGTCGCTTTTGCCGAGCGAGTAGCTGCTGCAAGCTCTCGGCCGTGTTAAACGGCCCGGAAACGGATCAGGAGTGCTTTCCCGCGCCGGTATTTGCCCGGGCAAGCGAGCGGTTCTTCTCTGTCAAAGTGTCGATCAGGCCATCCACGCCATCCCGGTTGATGATGTCGGAAAAACTGGCCTTATAAGTTTCGATCAGCCACACACCGAGCACATTGACGTCATAAATCTTCCAGCCGTCCGGCGTCTTCACCATCCGATAACTCACCTGCACCGGCTCGTCGCGGCGTGGCTGCCGGACCTGGAAGCGCACCTCGGTTTCTGTGTCGTCCGGGTTCATGCGCAAGGGCTTGTATTCCAGCTTCTGGTCGTTGATCTGCGACATTGCGCCGGCATAGGTATGCATCAGCAAGGCGCGGTATTCACCGATCAGGCGCTGGCGCTGCTCTGGAGTTGTCGCACGCCAGTGCCGTCCCACCGTCAATGCGGTGGTGCGTTCAAAATCGAGATGCGGCAGGATCTTTTCCTCCACCACCTGCTGGATGCGCCGCCGGTCACCACCTTGGATAGCCTTGTCGCTCGTAGCTGCTTCCATTACTTCCCGGGTGACCCGCTTAACCAGCACGTCGGGTGCTTCCATTGGCGTAGCGGCCGCAGCTGCACTGGATACGCCAAGCATAAAAAGCAGGGGCGCGAGGAAAACGAGGCTGAGCGTATTAATAAGTTTTTGCATGGATTTCATCATTTAGCATTCCGGAAAAGTTTCACGGCACCGCACTAGAGGAATAGACCGGAACCGTGGCGAATGGTTTTCCGAATAAAAACAATTCAGCGGATTGAAACCCTCTGTCCACGCGAGCGGCGGCATTGTGCAACACTTGCAATATATTGCCCTGTCGAGCCAATTTCTTGACATATAGCAAACTTTGCAACTAACACCCTCCTTTCTTCGCAGAATCATTCCATGCTCAGACTAAGCCTTGAAGCACTCCAGATTATTGACGCGATCGAGCGGCAAGGCTCGTTTTCGGCTGCCGCCAAGGAACTTTTCCGCGTGCCTTCCACGATTTCCTATACGGTTTCCAAGCTCGAAGAAGAACTGGGCGTGCAACTTTTCGAGCGCGCCGGGCCGAAAGTTACGCTCACGGCTGCGGGGAGGGAACTGCTCAAGGAAGGACGATATCTCCTGAAAGCTGCGAGCAACCTGGAAATGCGGGTGCGCCGGGTCGCATCAGGCTGGGAAACCGAACTGGCTCTCGGCATGGATTCACTGTTTTCTCCGGCCGCCCTGAAGGACGATATCGCCGCTTTCTGCGACGTCGCAGACCAGACACGTATCCGCATCGAGCGCGGGGCACTATCCGGCACCTGGGAAGCGCTGCTGGACAGGCGGGTCGATCTGGTGATTGGTGCTGCGGGACAAGGTCCGTCCGGCGGCGGCTATAACGCCGAACAGATGGGCAGGATTCCATTTGTTTTTGTGGTTGCCGCATCGCATCCGCTGGCGCGGGTTCCGCATCGGCTGAGCAAGGCGGATTTGCAGCCCTACCGTGCGATCACAGTCACGGATTCGGCACGCTATCTCCCTGCGCGCACCATGGGAATGGTTTTCGGTCTGAATGCGGTCAGCGTGCCGGACATGCAGACAAAATATGACTTGCAGGCTGCCGGTCTCGGTTACGGCTTTCTTCCGGAGCAATGGGTACAGGCAGGTATCGCTGCCGGCACCCTGATTGAGAAAGAAGTTGAAGAACCGCGCCCGGACGAAACCTTTTATCTCGCCTGGCGTACCGGAGAAAACGGTCAGGCGCTCAAGTGGTGGCTTGATCGCATCCGGTCGAGCAAGCCGCTCGACCGGATGGCACGTCGTTAACAGCAGCGTCCGCCGCCGCTCCCATAACGCGCCTCCTGCCGCTCCCGGAAAAACTCCTTGTAACTCATCACCGGCTGGCCGGGATGCGTCTTTTCCATGTGGGTCAGGTAGGTGCTGTACTCGGGCATGCCGACCATCAGGCGCATCGTTTGTCCGAGATAGCGCCCCGCCTTCGAAAGGTCGTCCAGGGTGATCATGATCAGGCCTGCGGCAATGCTTCGAACGGCGTTTCCCGGGCGCTCGGCGCACTGCTGGCGCGGGCAACCAGGATGGTGCGGATTCCGAATACCAGGATGCTGGCCACGATCAGGATGAACATGCCCGACAGTGCCGCATCAACATAATCGTTGAAGATGATCTGCTGCATCTGCGCGACCGACTTGGCAGGCGCCAGTAGCGTGCCGTTCGCCAGTGCATCGCTATACTTGCCGGCATGCGCAAGGAAACCCACCTTGGGATTGGCGTCGAACATCTTCTGCCATGCTGCCGTCATTGTGCACAGCAGGAGCCACACGGTGGGAACCGCGGTAACCCAGGCGTAGCGGTCCTTCTTCATCTTGAACAGTACGCAGGTTGACAGGATCAGCGCGATTGCGGCCAACATCTGGTTGGAGATGCCGAACAGCGGCCATAGCGTATTGATGCCGCCCAGCGGATCGACCACGCCCTGATACAGGAAGTAGCCCCATCCGGTCACGCACAGCGCGGTTGCGACCAGGCTGGCGGCGATCGAATCGGTGCGCTTCATCGCCGGCACGAAGGTGCCGAGCAAGTCCTGCAGCATGAAGCGCCCAGCGCGCGTACCGGCATCGACCGCAGTGAGGATAAACAGTGCTTCGAACAGGATCGCGAAGTGGTACCAGAAGGCCATCATCGTCTTGCCACCCACCACTTCAGACAAGATCTGTGCCATGCCGACCGCGAGCGTCGGTGCACCGCCGGCACGCGAAAGGATGGTATGTTCGCCCACATCCTTCGCTGTCTGCGTCACCATTTCAGGCGTGAGATAAAAACCCCATTGCGAGACCGCCTGCGCGGCCGATTCCGCGCTGGTGCCGATCAGTGCCGCCGGACTGTTCATCGCGAAGTACACACCCGGCTCGATGCATGCCGCCGCAATCAACGCCATGATCGCGACGAAGGATTCCATCAGCATGCCGCCGTAACCGATGAAACGCGCATGGGTTTCGTTCTCCAGCAGCTTGGGAGTAGTGCCGGAGGCGATCAGCGCGTGGAAGCCGGATACCGCGCCGCAGGCGATGGTGATAAACAGGAACGGGAAAAGGCTGCCGGACCAGACCGGGCCGGTACCGTCAATGAACTGCGTCACGGATGGCATCTTCAGGTCGGGCGCGACCAGCACGATGCCGAGCGCCAGCGCGAGGATGGTGCCTATCTTCAGGAAGGTGGAGAGGTAATCGCGCGGCGCCAGCAGCAGCCAAACCGGCAGAACCGATGCGACGAAGCCGTAACCGATCAGCATCCACGTCAATTGCTTGCCGTCGAAGGTGAACATCGCTCCAAGCACAGGATGCGCCTGCACATACTGGCCGCCGACGATGGAAAGCATCAGCAGCACGAAGCCGATCAGCGAGACTTCGCCAATGCGCCCGGGGCGAATATAGCGGGTATATATCCCCATGAAAACCGCGATCGGTATTGTTGCCATCACGGTAAAGGTGCCCCACGGCGATTCGGCCAGCGCCTTCACCACGATCAGCGCCAGCACCGCGAGGATGATCACCATGATCATGAATGCGCCGAACAGCGCGATCACGCCCGGCACCTGTCCCAGCTCGGATTTCACCAAGTCGCCAAGAGAGCGGCCGTCGCGCCGCGTGGAGATGAACAGCACCATGAAGTCCTGCACCGCGCCGGCGAAAACGACGCCGGCAAGAATCCATAGCATGCCCGGAAGATAACCCATCTGCGCCGCCAGAACAGGGCCGACCAGCGGGCCGGCGCCGGCGATCGCAGCGAAATGATGGCCGAATAATACGTACTTGTTGGTCGGCACGTAATCCAGGCCGTCGTTGAACTTGTACGCAGGCGTCATGCGGGAGGCATCGAGTCCGGCCACCCGGTTGGCGAGGAAATGACTGTAGAAACGATAGGCGATCAGATAAACGCAGACGGCGGCGATCACGATCCAGATGGCGCTGATCGATTCACCCCGTTGCAGGCCAATAACGCCGAAAGCGAAGGCGCCAAGAATGGCAAAAGCCCACCAGCCGAGCTGACGTGCAAGACGACTCATGATTTACTCCAGAGATTGGAAGACGGTGCGATACGAGAGACGAGCCCGCTTGAATTCTTGTATGTCAAGCAGGCTCGTGAGCAGCTTCGTGGGCCGCGCTGTAGCCATCGGGAGGGAGCCGTGTAATCGCCGCCCTTCCGTCGCGATCCCTGTATCAAGCCCTGCCGCTACACGGCAGGACCGGTTGCTTAAGGGGACACGGGGGAGTTGACTGCTTCGAGATTATGAATCGGCGAATGCCGGAAAGAAAAACGGAAAATTTGCCGGGCAACAATCGAAAAAATCGAAAATGGCCGGAACGCCTGAAAAATCCTGCGTTCCGGCCATTGTTTAAAGACAGTTTGAAAACTGTAGCGAGCGGTTCGAGTTTGGCCTGAGAAGCGCAGTCGTACGTGAGATACGACGAGCATCACAAGGAAAAACTCGAGCCGTGCAGCAAATTTTCACACCCTCTCTCAGATCAGCTTCGAATAGGTAGATGTCGTTGGCTGCGTAAGGTACTTATCAAAGGTCATGCCGACGGCGCGTACGAACATGCGGCCCTTTGGCGTGATGCGGATGGCATCCTTGTCGATGGTGATCAGAGCCGCATCCTCGTACTGCTTCAGGATTTCCATCTCATGTGCGAAATAGCTGTGGAAGTCGATACCATGTTCACGGTTGATCTCGTCGATCTCCAGCGGCGCGCTGCACATCAGCGTCATGATGATCTTGCGCCGCAGCAGGTCGTCGTCGCTCAGGTCGAACCCCTTTTCGATCGGGAGCCGGCCTTCATCGAGATGCTGGTAATACGCAGCTACCGTGCGTACCGATTGGCTGTATGAATTGCCGACCTTGCCGATGGCTGAGACGCCAAAGCCGATCAGGTCGCATTCGGCACGCGTGGTATAGCCCTGGAAATTGCGGTGCAGGCTCTTGTCCAGGCGGGCCTTGTTCAGTTCATCATCCGGCTTGGAGAAATGATCCAGCCCGATATACACATACCCGGCGTCCAACAGCCTCTGCGTAGACATCATGAATATCTGCAAGCGTTCTTCAGCCGACGGCAGGTCGGCCGCCACGATCAGGCGTTGTGCCTTGAAGCGGCTGGGCAGGTGCGCGTAGTTATACAGTGCAATGCGATCCGGGGAAACCTGGATCAGGCTGTCGAGCGTACGGCTGAAACTTTCCAGCGTCTGCTTCGGCAAGCCATAGATCAGGTCGGCATTGATCGACTGGAAATTCGATTTGCGGCTTTCCGTGACTGCCTTTTCAACCATATCGAATGGCTGGATGCGATTGACCGCCTGCTGCACCGCCGGATCGAAATCCTGCACGCCAAAGCTGTTACGGTTGAAGCCGAGTTCGGCCAGCATCTCCAGCGTTCCATCCCGGACAGTGCGGGGATCGATTTCCACCCCCAGCTCCGCATCGGGCGTGAATTCGAAGTGCTTTCGGATCATGGCCATCAGCTGGCGCAATTCGTCGGCATTGAAAAAGGTCGGCGTACCGCCACCCAGGTGCAGCTGCACGGTCTTGCGATCCGGTCCGAGATGGGAGGCAACCTGTGCCATTTCCTTGTCCAGATAGCGCAGGTACTCGGTCACCCGGCTATGATCCTGCGTGATGATCTTGTTGCACGCACAAAAATAACAAAGCGATTCGCAGAACGGCAAATGCACATAGATCGACAAGGGCGGATTGCTGCTGCGTTGTGCGCGCTGCGCGAGATAAGACTCGTAGGATTGTCCGGTAAAGGCAGTATTGAAACGGTCTGCCGTGGGATAGGAAGTGTAGCGCGGACCCAGCTTATCGAACTTGCGGATCAGTTCTTCGGAGAGTTCGATATCTGGCAAGGGGTGAGTCATTATTAGGTCCGGAAAGTTGTCAGGTGGTGCATTCTGCCGCAAATCGGGGCTTTCTGTAGGACATACCCCGACCAGGTCAAGTTCCACTGTGATCAGGCAGTGGCTCGGGTGACGGTAATCAGCTCAGGATCGTCGGCGTGATCGATCAGGATGCGTTTGACACGCTCCTGCCACAGCGCTGCAAATTCGCTGGCTTCTTGCGGATCGGCGACACCTGTCAGGATATTCTTTAACAAGGCTCCAGTGCGCGGATCGGCTTCCACCCGGTTCATATGCATTGCCAGCTGAACCGTGTCGCCGTTGTCAATCCGCTCGAAGCTCACTTCGTCTTCGATAGCGCAGGAAAAATACATCAGGTTCTGCCGCCGGAAATTGCGCCCGATGCCCTTGAATCCTCCCAGGCCCGCCGCCCCCGTTACCAAGCTGACCACGCTGCCGATAACACCGGTGACACCTTCGTCGGCCGGCGCGGAAAAACGCACCTGGACTGCGCCGCGTTCCGGTGTCTGGTCGGGATAAAGCATCTCCAGCGCACGCCTGGTCATCAGATACGCTCCCGCTACCGTCGGGCAGGAGTGTCCGGCCAGCTTAACTGCGTCGATATACCGGTAAGTGATCATGCCGTCAGTGGACGCGCCGAGAAACTTTGCCAGGCCATCATAGACGGTGATCGCTGGGGCCTGATCGAAGAACGCAGGGTGATTCATCTTTTGCTAACCTTTCTTTTCTACATTGGTATCTCAGCGAACGGACGGCTTTTATATTTCTTATAGCAGGCCGAGCTCCAGTTTAACCTCTTCAGTCATGGAATCGACGCTCCACGGCGGTTCCCAGACCAGTTCGACATGCACTGAATTCACGCCAGGCACTTCGCTCACCCTGCCCTCGACGATGCCGGGAAACGTGCCGGCAACCGGACAGGCGGGCGCAGTCAATGTCATTTCGATATCGACATTGCCCTGCGGGTCAATGTCGAGCGTGTAAATCAGGCCAAGATCGAGGATATTGACGGGAATTTCCGGATCGTAGATCGTGCGTAGCACGGCAATCACGTTTTCCCGTAGTTCGTCTTCCGCAGCCTCATCATGCGACTGAGTAACGTCGTTCTGGGTAGTATCGATTGATTCGGTGGATGGCATTATCGTTCCTCGGTCATTCGGTGGTTACAGGTGCCGCACGATCCTTCAGCGCCGCCTGTAAGGTGTGCCATGCAAGCGTCGCGCACTTCACCCGTGCCGGAAACTCGCGCACACCAGCCAGCACCTCCAGCTTGCCCAGCGCCGGGTCCGGTTCGGCATCGTCATGGGTCACCATGTGATGAAACTCTTCAAAGAGATGTTCGACCTCGCCCAGCTTCTTGCCTTTCAATGCATCGGTCATCAGCGATGCAGATGCGGTGGAAATCGCGCAGCCTGTGCCTTCAAAGCTCAGATCCTGGATGACGTCGTCTTCTACATGCAGATAAACCGTAACCTGATCGCCGCACAAGGGGTTATGGCCATGAGCGACATGGTTGGCGCCAGCCAGCGCGTGATAATTGCGCGGCTTGCGGTAGTGGTCAAAGATCACTTCCTGATAGAGGTCGCGCAGCTCGCTCATCGTTGAAACATCTCCTGCACCTTGAGCAATCCAGCCACCAGTGCATCGACCTCGGCACGCGTGTTATAAAACGAAAACGAAGCACGGGCTGTGCCGGAAACACCGAAGCGCTGCATCAATGGCATCGCGCAATGATGGCCTGCGCGAATCGCTACGCCGTCATGGTCGAGGATGGTGCCGATATCATGCGGGTGCACGCCCTCCATGGTAAACGACAGGATGCTGGCCTTGTCTCGCGCCGTGCCGACAATCTTCAAGCCCTTGATACCCGCCACCAGACCGGTTGCATAGCCGAGCAGATCGTGCTCATGTGCAGCCATGGTTTCAATACCGATTGAGGACACGTAATCGAGCGCCACCCCCAAACCAATCGCACCTGCAATATTCGGCGTACCCGCCTCGAATTTGTAGGGCAAGTCGTTGTAGTCCGTCTGGCCGAACGTAACCGACCGGATCATGTCGCCGCCGACCTGGTAAGGCGGCATCGCTTCAAGCAACGCCTCCTTGCCGTATAGCACCCCGATGCCGGTCGGGGCAAATATCTTGTGGCCGGAAAATGCATAGAAATCGCAATCCAGCGCGCGCGCATCGACGCCGAGGTGCGCAATCGCCTGCGCGCCGTCCAGCAGCACCGGCACGCCATGCGCATGCGCCATTTCGACAATGCGTTTCACCGGCGTGATGGTCCCGAGCGCATTGGACAGGTGGGTAATGGCGACCAGTTTCGTATGCGGCCCGATCAGTTTGGCAAACATGTCGAGATCGAGTTCACCGGCATCATTTACCGGCACCACGCGCAGTTCCGCCCCGGTCTGTGCACATGTCATCTGCCATGGCACGATATTGGAATGATGTTCCATCGCGCTGACGATGACGTTGTCGTCTGCACTCAGGCGCGGCCGTGCGAAGCTTTGCGCTACCAGGTTAATCGCTTCAGTAGTACCGCGCACGAACACGATTTCCTTCGTGCTCGCTGCATTGATAAAACCACGCACTTTTTCACGCGCGGCTTCGAACTGATCGGTGGCGCGCTGGCTGAGCGCGTGCACACCACGGTGCACATTGGCGTTGGTATGCGTATAAAACGCGGCTTCCGCATCGATTACTACCTGCGGTTTCTGCGTCGTTGCAGCGTTGTCGAGGTACACCAGTGGCTTGCCGCGCACGGTTTCGCGCAACACCGGAAAGTCACTGCGCCAGCGCTCGACCTTGTTTTCGGCAGGGTCCAGCAGCGTTTGCGATTCCATTTTCATGATAGCTCCCTCATGCGTTCGCCCTGTGGCAGGCGGGCTAACAGGATTTGTTCGAGCCGGGTGCGCAGCGAGGCAACCCGAATGTATTCAATGACATCGTGCGCGAAGGCATGCACCAGAAGATTTCGTGCTACCGCCTCGTCGATGCCGCGGGAGCGCAAATAGAACAGCTGCGTTTCGTCGAGCTGCCCGATGGTCGCGCCGTGATTGCACTTGACGTCGTCCGCATGGATTTCCAGCTGCGGCTTGGTATC
Source organism: Noviherbaspirillum sp. (assembly GCA_035254105.1). GTDB lineage: Bacteria > Pseudomonadota > Gammaproteobacteria > Burkholderiales > Burkholderiaceae_D > Noviherbaspirillum. Next base: position 35,232 of record DATFAZ010000089.1, read on the forward strand.
GATTTCCGCCTCGCGTGACAGCAGCAGATTGTGATTGGCCTGAAATGCGTTGGTTTTCTGCGCGCCCGGATGCACGATCACCTTGCCGTTGAAGACGGCATGTGATCTGCCATCCAGCACGCCGCGATAATTCTCGCGGCTGGTACCGTTCGGCATCCGGTGGTCGATACGTGTATGGTTGTCCACATGCTGTTGCCCGCCCACCAAATACAGGCCATTCAGGGTTGCATCGCAACCAGCCGCGTCGAATACGGTTGTAATATCGTTGCGCGTCAGGGCACCGCCGAGCGTGAACGAATTCGACGCGAAATGGCTGTCGCGTCGCTGGATCGCATGAATGCCGGCCACATGAAAGGCGTTGCCAGCTTCCTGCTGCAACTTGTGATGTTCAATCACGGCATTCTCGGCAGCGAAAATCCGGGACACGACGTTCGTGAAATACAGCGTTCCGTCTGTGCCTGCATAGTGTTCTATCACTGTTGCCTGCGCCCCCTCTTCCGCCACAATAATGTTGCGCAGATGGCTGGCGCTTTCCGCCTGCGTGGACAGGAACAGCAGATGCACAGGGGTTTCCAGGACCGTGCCGCGTTTCAGATGCAGGAATACGCCGTCCGCCATGAAAGCGGCATTGAGCGCATCAAAGGCGGGCTGTTGCTCACCGTTCGCAAGGTATGGCTCCAGGATGTCCGGCGTTGTGGCCAACACATCGGCAAGGCTTTTCAGGGTCGCACCTGAAGGCAGGTTTCCGGGCGAAGACAGTGCCGGCGCATAACGGCCGTTCTGAAATACCAACAGATGAGCAGCGTCATTTTCAATAGCAAAATTCCGTGCAATTGCGGTCGCTACCGCGTCATCGCGACTGGCCGGCATCGCCAGAAACGCATGCTTCTCGAACTCGGCGACGCTGGTGTATTTCCATTCCTCGTCGCGTTTTGTCGGAAAACCTTGCTGCGCAAAGATATCCAGCGCCTCTGTGCGAATGCGACCGAGCCAGGGCACGCCGGCACCCGGCAGGCTGCCGGCGATGCGCGCGTAATCGGCGAGATAGTGGTTGCGGGCATCCGTACTCATAGTGCCCCCGCTGCACGCACCGGTTTCGCCTTTGCCGCTGGCGCTTCTTCCAGCCAGCCGTAGCCGCGCTGCTCCAGTTCCAATGCCAGTTCCTTGCCGCCGGTCTTGACGATTTTTCCCTGCGACAGAACATGCACGAAGTCTGGCACCACATAATCCAGCAGACGCTGGTAATGGGTCACCATGATCATCGCGCGCTCCGGGCTGCGCAAGGCATTGATACCTTTGGCGACGAGTTGCAGTGCATCGATGTCGAGTCCGGAATCGGTCTCGTCGAGAATCGCGAGCTTCGGCTCCAGCAAAGCCATCTGCAGGATTTCATTGCGTTTCTTTTCGCCGCCGGAAAAACCTTCGTTAACCGAGCGGTACAGCAGCTCTTCGCTCATGTCCATCTGCTTCATCTTTTGCTTGATGAGTTTCAGGAATTCCATCGCATCGAGTTCCGGCAGGCCGCGATGGCGGCGCACATTGTTGAGCGCCGCCTTCAGCAGGTACACGTTGCTCACACCCGGAATTTCGACCGGATACTGGAATGCGAGGAACACGCCTTCGCGCGCACGCTCTTCCGGCGCCAGCGCCAGCAGGTCATGCCCCTCATACAGCACTTCGCCGGCGGTGACTGCGTAGGTATCGCGCCCGGCCAGCACCTGCGCCAGCGTGCTTTTGCCGGAGCCGTTCGGCCCCATGATGGCGTGCACTTCACCGGGATTCACAGTCAGGTCCAGGCCGCGCAGGATAGGATTGTTTTCAACGGACGCGTGCAGATTGGTAATTTTCAACATGGATATTTCCCCTTTTTAGCCGACGCTGCCTTCGAGGCTCACGCTCAATAATTTCTGTGCTTCCACCGCAAATTCCATTGGCAGCTCCTTGAAGACTTCCTTGCAAAAGCCGTTGACGATCATCGATACCGCATCTTCTGCCGACAGCCCGCGCTGGCGGCAATAGAACAACTGGTCTTCGCCAATGCGGGAAGTAGAGGCTTCATGTTCGACATTCGCTGTCGGGTTCCTGACTTCGATATACGGAAAGGTATGCGCGCCACACAGCTCGCCGAGCAGCAGCGAATCGCACTGAGAGTGGTTGCGTGCGCCTTCGGCGTTCTTCATGATCTTCACCAGGCCGCGATACGCATTCTGTCCATGTCCGGCAGAAATCCCTTTCGACACAATGGTGCTGCGTGTGTTACGCCCGAGGTGGATCATCTTGGTGCCAGTATCGGCCTGCTGATAATTATTGGTCAGCGCCACTGAATAAAACTCGCCGGTCGAATTGTCGCCACGCAGCAGGCAGCTTGGATACTTCCAGGTGATTGCGGAACCGGTCTCGACCTGTGTCCACGAAATATGCGAATTCGCCCCACGGCAGTCGCCGCGCTTGGTGACGAAGTTGTAGATGCCGCCCTGCCCGTTCTTGTCGCCTGGGTACCAGTTCTGCACGGTTGAATACTTGATCTTCGCATTGTCGAGCGCCACCAGTTCCACCACTGCGGCGTGCAACTGGTTCTCGTCGCGCATCGGCGCGGTGCATCCCTCAAGGTAGCTCACATACGCGCCTGCGTCGGCGATGATCAGCGTGCGTTCGAACTGGCCGGTGTCCTTGGCATTGATGCGGAAATAGGTGGACAGCTCCATTGGGCAGCGCACGCCCGGCGGGATGTAGCAGAACGAGCCGTCGGAAAACACCGCCGAATTGAGCGTCGCGAAGAAATTGTCTGAATATGGCACCACCGAGCCGAGGTACTTCTGCACCAGTTCCGGATGTTCGTGCACCGCTTCCGAAAACGAGCAGAAGATGATGCCAAGCTCGGCCAGCTTGTCCTTGTACGTCGTGCCGACGGATACGCTATCGAAGACCGCATCGACTGCCACGCCCGCAAGCCGCTCGCGCTCATGCAAGGGCACGCCGAGCTTCTCATAGGTACGCAACAGCTCCGGATCAACGTCGTCCAGGCTCTTCGGTCCGTCCTTCATCGATTTCGGCGCGGAGTAATAAATAATGTCCTGATAATCGATAGGCGGGTACTTCACCGTCGACCAGCTCGGCTCCTTCATGGTCAGCCAGTGACGAAAAGCCTTCAGCCGCCACTGCAGCATGAAATCGGGCTCGTTCTTGCGCGCCGAGATCAGGCGGATCGTGTCTTCGGTCAAACCGCGCGGTACGGAGTCGGTCTCCAGTTCGGTCACAAAACCATGCCGGTATTCGCCGCCGATCATCTGGTCGAGCGCGGTAGCGGTAGCAGTATCTGTCATATGGCTTCTTCCCTATTTCTGTTGTCTTATGCGGAGACCGGTTTTGCGGCCCGCCTTAATTTCATCGGGCTGGTATCCACCGGTCTCGCCACCGGCGCAATCATCTGGTCAAGCGTAATTTCCTGTAGTACCCCGAGCACTGCGGTATTGATGCGCAACCAGTTGGCGCGCACCACGCATCCGGACTCCTGCGAACACATCCCCGGCGTAACGCTGCACTCCGTCATGCCAATCGGGCCATCCATTACCTTGATGACATCGACCAGCGAAATCTGCTCGGCAGGCCGCGACAGCATGTAGCCACCCCGGGCACCGCGCAGTGAAACCACCAGCCCGCCGCGCGCCAGTATCTTGAGGATCTTGCTTACCGTCGGCACCGGCACATGAATGGCGGCGGCAATCTCGGCAGCGCTGCGACTGCGCTCCGGCTCGCTGATCATCGTTGTCATCACGACAGTGCCGTAATCGGCCATCTTGCTTAGTCTTAGCATGGTGTTACCGAGTAATTTTTAATCAGTACTAATTTAGTCCTATTAAATGCATTTTGCAAGGCCTGAATGCCGGAAGTGCGGCTATTTCTCTATATCCTTTTCGCCGGTATGGGATGCAGTAAAGCCAATTTGGCCAGACGCCAATAAGGGTATGCGCAGGTCAGTGTTATGCGTTTCGTTAATAGCTCTCATGCTTAAACGAAATTGGATTGTTTCGCATATCTCCGTAGACTTATTGCATTGCAGCAATCGCCTGCCTGACGCATTTAAAAGGCAGCAATGAGTACAGCAGTTGAGTCAAGTATCAAATCACCGGAGTTCACTATGAAATCAAGCCCAAAGCTTCTTCCCTGGCTGGCACGCAAAGCGGGGCTGTCGCTGGAAAAAGCAGAAGCACTGTGGTGCGAAACTTTCGACGATGAAAGCGCTTCCATTCAATATGGGAGAAACCCCGAGCTGTTTTACCGCAAGGTTCTGGATTGCTTCCAGCAAGCCGCAGGCGCACAAGCACCGTCCTCGCCTGCCCCTTCTCGCAAGTTGCCACTCCTGCTGACTCCATCAAAAAACACGCGTGCCGATGACAACATAATTGGTTCGGGATTCGCACTTGCCTGATTAAGAATCGCTTCCTGGTCTGGCCGCAAGCGTCGCCAGTGAAGAAAAGGCTGGAAACCATACCAGCATTGCAAGCACCTGCCCCCGGTGCAATGCAACTTCTGTCAGGCAAAGATCCGCATCGCCTTTGCTTTATTTTCCTAGGCAGGGTTTTGAATCAGATCCGTCTGCCAAAGCGCACCTCTCGCTGTATCACCACAACACCACCCCAACTCACTCACCACTGCATCTGCATCGATGCACGGTGAATCTGCTGCAACATTGGATGTCAAATCTCCTCCTGCTCTTTCTTTGAAGGAGAATGTATGCCAACCACGATACAAAACACCCGCCCTGAAGCTCCGTCGGTCACTCTGTTCGGCAGAATGAATGACGGCACGTTTGCGGCAGAGGTAATGGAAGAGACAGGCGTGCCCTACTCCGCGTATTGGAATAAGGCCATCGAACAAGTAGTGGTGTATATCGTCCCGACCGCCGAGCAACTCCATAGCATGCTTTCAGCGCTGAATGAAGGGCGGCTTGATTTTTCCGACCTTCAAAACTATGGCTCTTCCAATGGCGGCACATCGACATTGCCGATATAAAAAATGAAGCGCGCGGGCATTCACACCATGTCTGGAAACCTTTCGCCGCGCTTGTCCAGGATTGACGATCACTGGTCAGGTCAGTCCCGTGGGCACGCGCTCATCCTTGCAAACTTTACGAATCGCCGGAAATTTATACCGCTGAGGGCTGTATCTCAGTGAGTTGAGCGGGGCCTGAAGCCGGGATCCTCGCCAACATGCCCAACTTCCGCCATGGATTGTTCCGCCGCCTGCGCCAGAGTGTCGCCAATCATTTCGGGCGCGACGGCAGGCAGCTTCGCCGCCAGTTCGCTCACCGGCATCAGGCTGTCTTCATCCGGGTCCCATTGTCGATATATTTGGGCGATCTGCTTCCAGATCGTCGCATGTGTTTCCGTCAGTGCCATGTGCGCCCTCCATGTTGTTCTTGGGAGAACCTGCATTTTTCATGCAAGGCAGGTATATTCGCCGCGCGAAAAGCCGGCCTTGTTTTGGCACGCGACTTGCACCTTATTCCAATCTGCGTTTTTTGCGCTGCGAAAGCGTAGTCTGATCGATTACTTCACAGGAGAAATGCCATGCGAATAGCTGAAGCAATGACACGCGACGTCAATATGGTCACGCCGGACCAGAGCATCGTTGATGCTGCACGGATGATGGCCGAAAGCGACTGCGGCGCCCTGCCCGTGGCTGAAAATGACAGGCTGGTAGGAATGGTGACCGATCGCGATATCGTGATCCGCGCACTTGCCCAGGGCAAAGCCGGCGACACCAAAATCAAGGATGTGATGAGCCCGGAAATAAAGTACTGTTTCGAAGAAGACGACCTGGAAAGCGTTGCCCAGAACATGGGTGATGAGCAGATCCGTCGCCTGCCGGTACTCAGCAAGGACAAGCGACTGGTTGGCATTATCTCGCTGGGAGATATTGCCAATGCCGATGAAATGCCGGCAGGCGATGCACTTTGCGGGATTTCCGAACCGGTGTCGCAACACACTCACACCGGGCAACGTCCGCATTGAAAAGCGAGGCCGGGCAAACAGGCAGGCTCCGGGCATTTTCATTCCTTTTGCTCTGCCCGAAGAATCCCCTGCCCCCAGTACATAATGTACGTAAAGCATGGCGATTAACACTGTAGCCACGGCGGTCAGTAAAGCCGCCAACGCTACGCCAATCAGGCAAAATGCCACCTCCTTCCACACCTGCATGGTGCTCGGCGGCGCTGGCGGCAGTGCAACAGCTTTACGTTCCCCCAGCAACCAAATTCAGAACAAGCGCCGTTCCGAAAAACACGCATCCGCTTTCCCGCTTTGCTGCGGGCATCGTGCAAAAAGATTGCCGTCAGAATGCTGGCAAACATCACCAGCACCACCGCAGTAGCAATCCACAGCAATACACCACCCAGCAAGAAAACAGCAAAAAAATGGGTAATCAATATGCGGCCAATAAATCGGGCTGTCCGGCATCCTTATTGGACAGAGTCACAGGATGAGGATTTTCATGTTCAGAAGACATTGTTTTGCCGCTTCTCTTTTTTAAGGTCCTGCAAACATGAACCCGTATTCAAAGAACGCTTAATGAGAAAAAATGCGGCGAAAGACATCCTTTATACAATTCCGATATAAGCATAGTCGGGAAAAATTGTTGTACAGCTCATTCGCTGCCACTAAAGTGCGATATTGCAAAAAGCAATCAGTTCCCGCGAATGCATTGCCACTTTGAGCGTGGCAGCACTTTTATGCCGGGTGCGATCAGCGCATAAATTACATAACTTCCGCGCACAACTTCTGAAATTCGCTGAGCGACAAAATTTTCGATGAACCTGTCTTTTAAAAATATAGAGAAACGCTTTTCCGACCTGAAGGTAATCGATAGCTTTAGTCGGGAATTTGAAGAGGGGCAGCTGGTTGCGCTGGTCGGTCCTTCCGGCTGCGGAAAATCGACACTGCTGCATCTGGCGGCAGGGCTGGAAAAGCCGACCAAAGGCAGCGTGCTGGCCAACGGCCAGCCAGTTACCGGCCCGCATCCGGAACGCACCCTGATGTTTCAGGAAAACGCTCTCTATCCGTGGCTGACACTGGCCCAAAACGTCGCTCTCGCGCTTGAGTTCCAGAAGGTAGACAAGAAAGCGGCGCGCGCGCAGGCGTTTTCATGGCTCGCAAAAGTCAACCTGAAAGGTTTTGAAGATTACTACCCGCATCAGGTATCGGGCGGCATGCGCCAGCGTGCGGCATTGGCGCGCGCCTTCATTTCGCACCCGAAAGTCCTGCTGCTGGATGAGCCCTTCGGCGCACTGGACGCACTCACACGCATGACGCTGCAGGACGCGCTGCGCGACCTTATCCGGGAAGCGCGCCCTACCGTGCTCCTGGTGACGCACGATGTGGACGAGGCCCTGTTCCTGGCTGACCGCATCCTGGTATTCAGCCCGCGGCCGGCCACAGTGCTCAAGGAATTCAACCTGGCGCATTATGAAAAGACACATGACCTGTCTGATTTTGCAGACGTGCGCCGCGAAATTTTAGGTTTGCTCGGCATCCATGCAGAGCACGAGAACATTGAACTATTGGAAGGAGCAGGAATATGAAACTGTCGAAACTATTGGTCCCGGCAATCGCCGCATTCGCCACCTTTACTTTGGCCAGCCACGCTATGGCTGCCGACAAATTCAAGGTCGGCTATCTGCGCGTAATGGATGACGCACAGGCAATCGTCGCGCAGGAAGGCGGCTACTACAAGAAACACGGCCTGGATGTGGAACTGGTCGAATTCAAGTCCGGCACCGACCTGATCAAGGCCATTGTCGGCGGACAGCTCGATTCCGGCGTGCTCGGCTTCACCAATGCCGTCGCATGGGCATCAAAAGGCGCGGACCTGAAAGTCGTTGGCGGTGCGCAGCACGGCTACCATGCGATTGTCGCCCGCGACGACAGCGGCATCAAGACGGTCGCTGACCTCAAGGGCAAGACGCTCGCATCGCAAGCCGAAGGCAGCACAGCCGATACCGTACTGAAAGGCGTGGTGCTGAAACAGGCAGGCCTTAAGCCGGATGAAATCAACGTCATGGGCGTGAGCCCGCAAGTCGCCGTGCAGTCGCTGGTCGGCAAGCGCGTCGACGCCGCATTCCTGTTCGAGCCGCAGGCCAGCATTGCGCAACTGATTGCGCCCGTCAAACAGATCTATGAGATCGGCGAGGTCTGGCCCTTCCCCTGCATGGTCGTGATTACTTCCGGCGAGACGCTGAAGAAGCGCAAGGACGCCGTATGGAAATCGCTCGATGCGCAACGTGAAGCGATCGACCTGCTACAGAAGAAGCCGGCCGAAGCATCCAAACTGATCGCAGGTTACTTCATTTCCGAACCGACGCTGAAGACCCTGACCAAAGGCGAACTGCCGCGTGAAACCGTCATCACCGCCGCAATCAAGAGCCAGACATTCAGCCCGCTGGTAACACCGAAGGAGCAGGCACGCATGCAGGAAATCGCCGGCATCCTGCAGGAGCAGGGTTCGTTGAAGACCCGCGACGGCAAGCCGTTCGACGTCAACAGCATCCTTGACCTGAGCTGGCAAAAAGAACGCAAGCTGTAAGGCAGCAGCGCGGCATTTTTCGCCCCCAGCATTTCTCCCCGATCGTTGAAGATGGCCGGCAAACAAGCCGGCCATCCTGTTTAAAGAATTATGAGCAATCGCACCCGTATTTCCGGTTTACACAAAAAACTTGCCCTGGGTCTGGCAGTGGTATTCATCCTGTTCAGCTGGCAGGTCGCCGCCTGGTTCCTGCCGGATTTCCTGATGCCGGATGTACCAACCGTCATCGTTCGCCTGTGGCAGGAGCTTCAGGCCGAAAATTTCCGCGAGGCGCTGTGGGGTAGTCTCGCCCGCCTTAGTGTCGGTTACGGCTCGGCCCTGTTGTTGGGTATCGGATTCGGCCTGATCGGTGCAGTCCTGTATTTCTTCCGCGAGGTATTGAAGTCCGCCATTATCATCCTGCAGTCAATCCCATCGATCGCATGGGTGCCGCTGTTCCTGATCCTGATGGGATTCGGCAGCCTGCCTATCATCGTCGTGGTGGCCATCGCCGCATTCTTCCCCGCCGCCCTGTCCGTGATGAATGCGACGGAAAGCGTGCAGCATGTCCATGTTTCCGCCGCGCGCGTGATGGGTGCATCCCGCTGGGACATGCTGAGGCGGGTGTATCTGCCGGCAGTCATGCCGGAACTCATTACCGGCGCGCAGCTCGCTTTCGGCAACGCATGGCGCGCACTGATCTCTGCTGAAATGCTGGTCGGCTTCGGCAAGGGCCTTGGCCGCTCTCTTTCGTATGCAGGCGAAACTGCCGATATGGTCGGCGTGATGATGAACATCCTTGCGATTGCGATCCTCGCGCCGCTCATCGACCAGCTGCTGCTGGAAAACCTGAAGCACCGCGTGCTGCGCTATCAATATGTTTAAGAACGCCTTCGCTCCACTCTGCATTCACTCGGCGCAACGCCTGCTGCTCGTCGCGGCAATGGTATGCGCCGGTGCAAGCGCGATCGCCGATAGCGGACTGGAACGGGCGAAGAAGCGCAGCAAACTGATCGCTGGCGTTGACTATGTTGTACCGGAATACAAAGGTGGGATGAAGTTCCGCACCCCGGAAACCATCGACGTAGCGCTGGCGCAAGATCTTGCCCGCCGCATGCGCCTGCCGCTTGCCGCGGCAAGGAACAACAACGACAGCTCCGGCAAGGCGGACGTAATGCTGAAGGCAATCCCTGAAGCCGACATCTCTCGCGCCTCGGAAGGGATTATCCCGGTCGGCTATTCTGCCGGCCCCATGGCAATCATGCGCACCGATACCGACATCAAATCCTGGGAGCAGTTGAAAGGGAGAACTGTCTGCCTCGCGGAAGGCGGACGTTACGTCGGTATGCTCGCCGCCAAATATGGCGCGATCGAAAAAGTGCAAAAGGCACCGGCCGACTCTCTGCTTGCACTACGTATCGGTTCCTGCGATGCCGCAGTCCATGACAGCGCGATGCTCGAAGAACTTCTCAAGCTGCCGGAATGGAAAAAATTCTCCGCACGCCTCCCTGCCGGGCCGCGCAGCACGCTGGCATTTGTTGTACCGGCGGGAGACCGTAAAAGCGCCGCGATTCTCAAGAGCGTCGCCAGCGAATGGTCGAATGCCGGCTATCCCGGGCAACTGACAAAGAAGGCTGTGCAGAATATTGCGTTCGAGGTATATCTGGACCAGAACGTGCCGGACTGCCATTAAGCTTTTCAAGTTTTACGTAGCAAAAACAACTTGGTGCTCACTTATATTTTGTCGGGCCGATAAATAGACTTGAGCTCCGTCGTCAACGCAGACAGGTCCGGAAAAAGATTGAACTGCCTGATCCCCAGAAGGTTCAGCTCTTCAAAAAAAAACACGAATGTCTGCGCTCTTGATTATGAATTTGCGCAGCCAGTTATCGCTCCCTTCCAATAAATCGATGGGTGTGCGACTTGAGTGGACGGTAAATGCACCCTGCTGAAGCTGGATACGCGAATCATGCTCCAGCGCCATTGCGACGCCGACCGTGTCGTGTTCCTGCCGGCTCTTGAAAGCCGGAACGATAAGGGGCTCGTAGGACGACGCGTCCAGAGGAAAGATCAAGGGTTCAAATCCCTGCGATTCATTGAGCTGGTCCGCTGCCAGAACCCAGACGCAGGCATCATGATCACTGCCTTTTTCGGCAGGCGCATACTCCGGATGCACCGAGAAAAACGCGGCGATCAGCGGAGAGTAGGTCCAGTCCAATAGTCGTGTCGGCAGACCATAATGTTGCATCAGCGCGAGCCAGCCGGGGTAATCATTACTCACCGGACATTCGATATACCGGCTGCGGGCACGTACGCGAAACTCGTTGGTGAGATAGCGCTCCTGTTGAGCCGAATAGCCGCGATGCACGCTGGGTGAAAGATGCCAGCGGGCGTCGGCCTGCCCACGAAACAACCATCGGTGCTGGGTATCAAGAGCCTGCACTTCCCGCGACAGATCGCCTATATTCCGGATTGCCGGTTCACGAATGCTCATATCATCAACCCGATGATTTTTTTCGGAAGTTTGTCAGAACCCCATAACCACTCGCGATTTGTTCCTGCGATTTATTCCTATTTAGCAGGCGAAACATTCGCTCGTGTACCCGCGCTTTTCTTGTTCACTACGCCCGGAATACCCGTTGTCTGACGTCCGTATTTCCCCTTCAGATCATCAACGCCGGATTGCGGCCGGGCAAACTGCTGAAGGCCGGCGCGTTGTTGGCGCTTCTCGGCACTGCTGATACCCATCTTTTTGTCGCGCTTTTCCATCAGGCTGGGGATCGCTTCGCCATCTCGGCTAAATGACCAGGCGAGCATAGGCGGTCCCACTGGCAAGGTATCAGCAGGCATTCCTTCAAACCCGGTATTCCATACATGCCATGTCTTGCCGTAGCTATTTATTTTTGATTCCATCAGTGACTTTTCCGCCGCAGCGGGGATACCCGGTGCAATCAACTGGCCGGACAAGATTTCGCCGTTATGGGGATGCCAATACTTTTTCTCTTCTTCTGGAAGTCGTTCAAATAATTTTTCCGAGATGATGTACTCAATGCCGTTCAAGTTTGCATTCTTTGTATTACTGTCGAACAAAGTACATTGCGCAAAGTCTTCGTTCATCTGGTGGCAATAGTGATGTGCTTCCACCTGCATATCAGGGTTGTCCTTCATGGGGTGAAAGCCGGACAGGTACGCGTCAAACGGTTGTAATGGCGCAGCGCTTTGCAATACTTTGGCACCTGCCTCGAGGGCTTTTGTCTTCGCTGATTCCGGCGCCCCAGGCGGTGCAGTCTGCGGTTGCACTGCCTGCTGCGCCAGAGCCGGCAGCACTGAAATGTTCGCAACAAAAACAAGGCGGAATGCAGTCCACAAGAGCATATCGAGTCTGGTCATATTCTTCCCCGGGCTTGGAAATTTGAACATTCAAGTTGCGGGCTTGTCGCAGGATTTTGGAGATAGTCATGAACACGAGATCTGGCGACAAAAGCGATGCACAGCAAGGAAAGGACGAAGGCGCTCTGGAAAAGCTCGCTAACCTCATCGATCCTTCCGGAAGGAAAATCAGCGATGAAGAACTGAGCGATCCCGGCTCGAATACTCCCGACTCAAAGCCAGAGGAAAATCGGGCCACTCCAAAACCACCGATAAAAAATAATCATTAGAACAATGCTGTTTGGAGGCGGACATACGCGCTTCGTTCAAAGAAGCATTCCGGCAAGCTTTAACTGGCTCCGTGCTATTAATGCAGCTTGACGCGCGGCTCGCTACGGCGCAGCAGCAAGCGCCCCAGCGCAAGCAGCGCGGTGCCCAGAAACGCCTGGTGGTGCAGCAAGTGCAAGCTCATGTACATCAGGCGCCCGACAAGGCCATGCACGAAGAACTTTTTCCCGGATAGCACGCCCATCAAGCTACCTATTCCCTGCGAGGTGCCGATAGAAACCAGCGACCCGCGGTCATGAAACTCGAACTTTCTTTTTTTAACCGGCCGGCCTTGAATCCGCTGCGCTAATGACCGGACCAGAAATGAGGCCTGCTGGTGTGCCACCTGGGCACGGGCCGGCAGGAATTTGCCTTCGTCACCCCACGGAACTTGCGCGCAATCCCCGAAGGCAAATATCGCAGGATCAGCGGATTGCAGTGACGCATCCACGATCAGCTGATTGACACGATTGGTATGCAAGCCCAAATCGGCCAATAGTAAAGGCGCCTGGATGCCGGCCGCCCAGACACACAGGTCGGACGGATAGCAATTGTTCTTGTCGTCGTAGACCGCCTCTACCGTTACGGAAGTGACGCGTACCGAGGTGCGTATAGTCACACCGCGTTCCTGCAATAACTGATGAGCGGCTGCAGCGAGCGGCTCTGGCAGCGGTGCCAGAATGCGGGGCGCTCCTTCCAGTATCGTGATGCGCAAATCCTTTTTGGGATCGAGATCGGCAAGGCCGTAATAAACCAGATCGGCAAAGGCTTCCGTAAGCTCCGCCGCCAATTCCACTCCGGTCGCGCCGCCGCCGACAATCGCAATATTCAGGACGCGTTCTGGATAAGTCGCTTTCTGCCTGTTTACAGCAGCAAGCGCACGCAACAGCTTGAGCCGGAACCGTTCCGCCTGCTCAGTCGAGTCCAGCGCAAGCGCATGCTCGTTCGCACCGGGCGTACCGAAGAAATTGGCCTTGCTTCCAATTGCCAGAACCAGCGTGTCATAACTTAAAGTACGTGCTGGCAGGATCTCCTCTTCACCTTCGGCAATGAAGGGCCGCAGGCAGATCGTTTTTTTGCTGCGATCAATTCGCTCCACTTCCCCCGGGACAAAAGCAAATCCACAGTCTTTTGCCACCATTCCATATGACAGGCCCTCGCGGTGAACATCCAGCGTACCCGCCGCAACTTCATGCAGCGAGGGTTTCCATATGTGGTAGGTTTCCTTGTCCACCAGAACGACATGACGAGGGCCAAACCGGCGACCCAGCTTGGCGGCGAGTTCCAGACCACCCGCTCCACCGCCGACAATCACGACTTTATGAAATCCTGAGTTCATACTCCTGTCCTTCCTGAAGCTTTATTTTGTAAAGAGTTAGCCCGGATATACTGAACTGGAAACGCCGAAAAGCATTTGCTTTTTCCCGGCAAAACCGTTGTTAGAGAGAACTCGCAAAATCGTATGCTGCATGGCTGCCATGTGGAGTACCGGACCTGAAACCTTATGAAAACATTTCAACCCTTTGATAACACGCTGCTCAACAGCGTTGGCTTGAATCGGCAGGCCGTCTTCAATATCGACAGCCTTCCCGCAGAAATCGCTGCACCTCTGCGGACAGCGGTGTCCTGCCCCGCTCGCCAGCTTATTCTGATCGCTCATGCCGGCAAAAAACTGTGGGAATCCGTCAAGTCGTCAAAAATTGAGTCAGAAAATCCGATTGACGATTTCACCGTCAATATTGTGCGACGCTGTTTTGCCGAGTATCAGCCGCAAAACACCTACGAAATCCTTTATCCGGGCAGCCACGCGATCAGCCTTCAGCGACTCGGACAGCTGGCGGGCTGGCACCACCCCACGCCCTTCATGGTGGGTATCGATCAACAATGGGGCACCTGGTATGCCTATCGCGCAGTGGTGATCGCTGACACCAGTTTTGCACCCACCGCGCCGGAAGAAAGCACATCCCCATGTAAGACCTGTTCTCACAAGATTTGCATTGCCAGCTGCCCGGCAGGCGCTTTGGAGAACGAGCGCTTCGACCTGCAAAAATGCATTGGCTACCGCAAGCAGGCAAATTCAAGTTGCAAGGCCACATGCCTCGCCCGCACCAGCTGCACCGTTGGCAATAAACACCGCTATTGCGAGGAACAGATCCACCACACCTATTCGATTTCCATGCGGGCGATCGAGCAGTACTACTGAGTGGAATCCGCATCGAATATCAGGATTTTCTGCAACGGGATATGTCACTCGCGGCCCGCCATGCTCAGGCCGCGGCCTTCGCCTTTTTGAGGTGCGCCTCGACCATTACGTAAACCAGCGCCGCAACTGCCAGCGGCATCAGGTAGTAAATGGCGCGATAGGCAAGCAGCGCGGCCAGCAGTTCGCTCGAAGGCAGGCGGTGCGACAGCAAGGCCACAAACACCGCTTCCAGCACACCAAGGCCAGCGGGAACATGCGTGATCACACCCGCAATGGCGGCGAGGAGAAGCACACTAAGCACTACTGGGAAAGCGATTTTCTGCTCCAGCAGGACAAACATCGCTCCCGCGATCAGTAGCCAGTTGGCCGTTGACATCATCAACTGCAGCAGCGCCAGCCGCAGTGACGGCAGGCTCACTTCATATTCCTTGACCACCCATGTCCGTCGGCGTGCGAATGCGCATAGCAGCAAGTAAGCGATGGAAAGGGAAAACAGCATAAAGCCCAGCACCTGCAGACCGGTCGGGCGGAGCTTCCAGCCGGCAGGCAGCGGTATGGGCGCCAGCCAGGATCCGAGGCCGAAAAGCAGCAGGTAGCCAAGCCAGTTGGTAAGCATGCTCATGACAACCACCCGCGTAATGACACCGGCATCGAGACCGAACTGTGAATAGAGGCGATAACGGAAAGCGAGGCCGCCTACTAGTGCACCCAGATTAAGATTGAAGGCGTAGCTGATGAAGTTGATCGTCATTACCTGCCGCAGGCGCAGGTGGTGACCAGTGATATGACGCCCCAGCAGGTCGAAGCAGCTATATAGCGCATAGCTTGCGGCAGCCAGCACAGCCGCGCTCAAAAGGTTTTCCTTTGGCCGCCGACGCAGGGACGCAATCACATCATCCCAATTGACCGAGCGCACCTGGACGAAAAGCAGATAGGCTACCAGCGCAAAAAACACACATGTCAACAAACGCTTGAGCCAAGGCCACCATGGCTTTGAGCGAAAACCCCTTAAATGGGAAAGACCTGTCATCCTGAGGTTTTTAATATTGAGCGAGAGCCTGAATCGACCGACAATTCTGGAGCCGACCGCTGCCCCTCCCTCATTCGCCAGCACAACCTCACCGGGCAGCGGGTGCTCGCAATATTCATAGATACGCACTGTCGCAGTGAGAGCCCGTCCATCCCGCCCCAAATCCCTTCCATCAATCTGCAAGAATTGTCCGATCCGCTGATTTCCATGTGGAGCTTGTCGAAATTGAAAAGTTCATTTCGGCACGCATACTAAAGAGGTGGCGACTGCCCGCGAAGATTTGAGGGAAAAATTACCTTTTCTCGGCTGCCTGTTTTCATTTGCGCAATGAACCAGCCCCCCAAAAACACGGAGGCCAAATAGCGGCATCAAAAGGACTTCCAAAATTAATTGAATAGGTGCTATAATTTCGGCTTACGCGGCTGTAGCTCAGCTGGATAGAGTACTTGGCTACGAACCAAGGGGTCGTGGGTTCGATTCCTGCCAGCCGCACCAGTATTACAAGGGGTTATAACTTTCGGGTTATAACCCCTTTCTGGTTTACAAAGTCTCGTTTTAGATAAAGCGGCCGGCAGTTTTCATCCTGCTGATATATCGAATAATCTGAAAATTAAGTCCTGCCCGTCACGGCCACATCAACTTCGGGCTTCCCCAGCAAAATTCCATAGTTTTACCCTCACACCGACTATCCTGCTCCCTTTCTGGGCCCATCCGCATCATTTTTCTTACCGTAATCAGCTGAAAATCTCTTAAAAAAGTTATGATTAGCTGCTGAGCATCCATCGATGGGTCCGGTTTGCCGAGCACTCACTTATACGTACTAATTACGATTGCAAGGAAAAATATGCCGTTGGCAAATTGCCGCGGCATCGCACCATATTTTTGTAGAACCCAAGGGAAAGAACCATCAACATGATGCAAGCGGAGTGGCTGCCTCTTATCATGCAGGGCTCTTTCAGTGAAATCTACGTCGTGGATTGCAATACGCTGCGCTTCGTGCAGACCAATCCGGCAGCGCGCAAGAATCTCCACTACACCGCCGCCGAACTGGCCAGAATGACTCCGCTCGACCTCGCACGCAGCGTATCGCGCGATGTGCTCGAGAACATTCTTCTGCCCTTGCGCTGCGGCCAGGCCAAACGCGCTTCGCTCGATACCCTCCATACGCGCAAGGACGGCACAACCTATCCGATCGAATTCCGGGTATTTCACCATCCTTCCGAATCGACACCGGTATACATCGCTATCGGCAATGACATCAGCGCGCGTCACACCTCTGCCAAGGAATTGCGTCTCAGCGAGGCGCGCTATCGCACGATTGTTTCCAATACCCCCGGCCTGTTCTATCAATTCCTGCAAAAATCTGATGGAAGCGTGGCCTTTCCTTATTTAAGCGAAGGTTGCCATGCGCTGCTGGGCATCAGCGCGGAAAGCCTGAATGCTGATCCGGCCCTGTTTCTCGACCTGATCCTGCCCGAAGACCGCCCCTCCTATCTCGCCGCGATGAAGGCATCCGCCGCCGAGATGAAGGAGTGGAACTGGGAGGGCCGCATCCGGATCGAGAAGTGGCAGGACATCAAGTGGATCAATCTGCGTTCCTCGCCGCGCGTTCTTCCCGGGATTGGCGTGCAGTGGGATGGCATCATGGCGAACATCACGCAAGGCAAGCTGGCCGAAGCCGAGATCAAGCGTTCGCGCGAGCAGCTGGCCGAGCTGTCAGCCCACGTGGAGACCGTGAAAGAAAAAGAGCGTACCCGCATTGCGCGTGAAATTCATGACGACCTTGGCGGCAACCTGACTGCCATCAAAATGGCCATGGCGCTGATGAAGAAAAGACTGCCGGCAGACGATACGGCCTTGGCGGAGAAGGCCGGCTATGTTGATGCGCTGGTAGACCGGACCATTGAGGCGGTGCACCGTATTACCCTGGATCTGCGGCCGAGCATTCTCGATTTCGGTATCGTCGCCGCCA
Source organism: Noviherbaspirillum sp. (assembly GCA_035254105.1). Classification (GTDB taxonomy): domain Bacteria; phylum Pseudomonadota; class Gammaproteobacteria; order Burkholderiales; family Burkholderiaceae_D; genus Noviherbaspirillum. Next base: position 52,692 of record DATFAZ010000089.1, read on the forward strand.
TCGATTGGCAAGCGCGTGAATTTGAAAAGCAGCTCGGCATACCGTGCGAATTCATTTCAAGTCACAAGGAAGTCAACCTGCATCCGGACCAGGCGACTGCTTTATTCCGCATTTTTCAGGAAGCGCTTACCAATATCGGCAAACATGCCAATGCCACCCGCGTGTCGATCCGACTTGCGCGCACAAAGGGCAGTGTATCTTTGGAGATCAGCGACAATGGCTGCGGTATTGCACCCACGGACCGGCTGAAACCGAAATCCTTCGGCATTCGCGGCATGGCCGAACGCGCAAGCGCATTGGGTGGCGAGCTGTCCATATTCAGTGCGCCCGGTGGCGGTACCGCAATTTCGCTCAAGATTCCGCTATCAAAATAGCAATATGAAAGTAGTGTTATGCCAGTCAATGAAACGATAAAAATACTGATTGCAGACGACCACGCCATCGTGCGCGAAGGCTTGAAGCAGATTCTTGCGGAGAGCGGCGGCATTGTCGTCACAGGGGATGCAGAAAACGGTAACGATGCAATCAAGCTGGCGCGCGCCATCGACGCGGATGTGCTGCTGCTGGATATTTCGATGCCGGACAAGAGCGGCATCGAAGTGCTCAAGCAGATCAAGAAAGAAACGCCGAAGCTTGCCGTTCTCGTACTGTCGATGCACCGCGAAGATCAGTACGCCATTCGCTCACTCAAGGCTGGCGCATCCGGCTACCTGAACAAGCAAAGCGCACCCGCAGAACTGGTCGACGCCATCCGCCAGGTCGCTTCCGGCCGCAAGTACATCAGTCCGGCGCTGGCGCAGGAACTGGCCAACCAGATCGGCGATGACCGCAACGTGGCACCACACGAAACGCTGTCCGACCGGGAATACCAGACACTTGTCATGATCGCCTCCGGCAAAACGGTCAGCGACATCGCACTTGAACTGTCGCTCTCGGTAAAGACCATCAGCATGTATCGAACAAGGCTTTTGCAAAAAATGAAACTGCGTCACAACGCCGAGCTGACGCATTACGCCATTAAAAACCATCTGGTGGATTAGCAAAAACACAACACCTATACTGCATAAGACTTACCTCTCCAGCATCCTTATGTAAAAGGGGAGCGACTGTCATTTTTAACAACGCAATTTAAATCCCGAAGTAGCAAACCTTTCAGGCGCTAATCCGTCGGTTGCCTGCATGGTCGAGCGCTTATGATGGCTGCACAACTAAATGCAACGACCGGCCGCGATCGCCCTCATGCAAGACAAGCCGACAAAACCTGAGCAGCAGAGCCCTACCGATATTGCCCGCGAGGCCTTCCGCCGTCTCGCGGTACGGCGCATCGCCCCTACCCCGGATGCTTACCGGGAAATCTACGATGAAGTTGCGGGCACACGCGAACCGCTGCCCGCCGAAAAAATCCTGTCCGATCTTGCGGAAAGTCTGACCAAAGGTCCAAGCGAGATCTCAGCCTTTTCCCGCCGGTTTACCGATTCGCTGAAGTCGCGCGATTGGGAGAGCTGCAGCAAGCAGCTCAGCCAACTTGTTGAAAAACACCTGATGCAGGCAGCTGCACCAAAACGCAGTGGGGCAGACTCCACACCAGACAGAGCCACCACGGAAAATACTGCTGGCAGTCCGGTAGCCCCGGCGGCAAAAACGGCTTCGATTCCACTTGTCGATGATGTCGCACCGCCACCGAAGAAGATCGCCATACCGCTCGTGGATGATGTCGCTTCACCCGCCAAAAAGATAACGATCCCGCTCGTCGACGACCCAGAGCCGCCGCGTCCACGGAGCTCCATTTCGCTGGTCGATTCCGACGATACGACAGAACGAACGAGCGCCGAGCCTGTTTCGGATACACGCTCGCCGCAATTCAACGACACACAATTGACGCGCATGCTGCGCGAAATGCTGGTGCGTGCACTGACACTTCCTATTCCATCGTTATTGCAGGATGCGAAGGAACTTGTCCAGGAATCGGAAACGCTTGCAAGCGCCATCAACAACGCTCGTTCCAGGCAAACCCTTACTGAAATCGAACCTCGGTTCAAGCAATTCTGCTTCAAGGTCGAAATGAAAAGCGGTGATGTTGCAGAGGAACGGGAGCTGTTGTTGCGACTCTTTCAACTCCTGATCGAAAACATTGGCGAATTGGTCGAAGATGATTCCTGGCTGAGCGGCCAGATCACCAACGTGCAGGACATTCTCGCAGGGCGAATGAACTACGCTTCCCTCATCGATGCAACTCGGAGCCTGAAGGAAGTCATCTACAAGCAAAGCTTGTTAAAGCATAGCCTCGCCGAAGCCAAAACTCGCGTCAAGGACATGATGCTTACGGTAATCGACCGCCTCGGCACGGTGGCCATCAGTACCGGCGACTATCACAAGAAGATCGAGGTCTATTCTCAAAAGATCAGCAATGCAAAAGGCATAGGCGACCTCAACCAGATCCTCGACAACATGCTGCGCGATACCCGCAACGCACAGGAAGACACCTTGCGTTCGCAGCACGACATGATGGAAGCGCGCCGCGAAGTACAGGCCGCCGAAGAACGCATCCATACACTGGAGGCAGAGCTTGCCGAAATGAGCGAACTGGCTTACGAAGACCAGCTGACAGGAAGCCTCAATCGCCGCGGGCTCGACGAAGTGCTGGAGCGGGAGATGTCGCGCGCGAAGCGAACGCAATCTCCTTTGTGCGTGGCAATGCTCGACCTGGACGACTTCAAGAAACTGAACGACACGCACGGCCACCATGCTGGCGATAATGCCTTGATCCACGTCGTCCAAGTAATAAAGGAAACCCTGCGCACGATGGACATCATTGCCCGCTTCGGCGGCGAAGAGTTCATGATCGTTCTGCCCAATACCTCGATGGAAGACGCAATGCAAACCGTGACGCGTGTGCAACGGGAACTGACCAAGCAGATTTTTATGCACGACAATCAACGTCTGTTGATCACGTTTAGTGGTGGCGTGGCACTGCACAAGCCTGGGGAGGATCAGGCAGCATTGATTCAGCGTGCGGATGAGGCGGCTTACAAGGCCAAGAGAGCAGGAAAGAACCGCGTTGTTGCAGCAGAGTGACAGCCGCTTAAAAATTGAAAGTTCCTCGATGAAGCGCCATAGCAACAACACCACCGCCGATCTTGAAAAGGCCCTACTCCTCCACCGTGCAGGTCGTCTGCAAGAAGCGGAGATTATCTACAAAAAGATGCCGCATGATCCGGATGCGTTGCATTTACGGGGAGTCCTCGCACATCAGTTGAATCGGAATAATGAAGCCGTTGAATTAATCAGCCAAGCAATCCGAGCGCAGCCTTCAAACGCTGCTTACTATTACTCTCTCGATACAGCGTATCGAGCATTGAACCAGCTTGAGGAAGTATCGGCAAGTTACCAGAGGCTTTTGGAACGCACTCCGGATAATCCAGTTGTCTGGAACCGGCTAGGAAATGCAATCAAGGATCAGGGCATGCCGGCTGAGGCGGCAACCTGCTATCAAAACGCTATCGCGCTCAAGCCGGATTTTTCGGAAGCATATAACAACATGGGTATCTTATTCGCGGACCAAGGCGAATTGGATACCGCCATCGAATGCTATCAGCAAGCTCTGAAGCTTAATCCCGGGGATGCTGCAACATATGCCAACTTGAGTATCGCGTTCAGCAAGCAGCACAGACTCGATGAAGCCGCAGCCTGCTGTCGCAAGGCGCTTGAATTGAAGCCGGATTTCGGACCTGCACTTATCAACCTGGGTAATGTGCTTCAGAATCAGGGGAAGCTAGAGGGGGCGGCAAACAGCTATCTCAAAGCTCTTGCATTCAATTCAGCCAATGCAGACGCTCATTGTGGCCTGGGAATGACCTTAGGGCTTCAGGGCAAACACGGTGAAGCGATTCGCTGTTACCAAACCGCCATTGCGCTCAGACCGAAATTTCCCGAAGCGTATGCCCAAATGGGAGCCACGTTTACCGCGCAGGGCCAGTTGAATGAAGCCATTGCCTGCCATCAGCAGACCCTTGCAATGCAGCCCGATTCGGCTGAGGCACACAACAACTTGGGAACTGCGTTCAAAGAGGTGGGCAAATATGAGGATGCAATCAGCTGTTATCTGAATGCGATCGCACGGAAACCCGACTTCCCAGAAGCCTTCAACAATCTCAGCATTATCTTTAGCGAACAAGCAAATCTAGACCAAGCAGAATCTTGCTGTCGCAAGGCAATTGAATTACGGCCCTCCTTCTTTGAGGCGTACGCCAATCTTGGAACGATATTGCATGCTCAAGGCAAGACAGATGATGCGCTCAGCTGCTATCAAAAAGCCCTGGAACTCAAACCCGATTTTGTGGGCGCCTTTTTCAGCATGCTGCTTACAATGCAGTACTCGTCCAGTTTCACGCCGGAGCAGATGTTTGCCGAGCACGTGCGCTTCGGCGCGCAGTTCGAGGCACCGCTCAAGGCCGGCTGGAGCGCGCATGCCAATGCCCCCGATCCGGGCAAGCGCCTGAGAATCGGCTACGTCTCCCCCGACTTCCGCCGCCATGCCGTGGCCTACTTCATCGAGCCGGTGCTGGCCTGCCACGACAAGACCCAGGTCGAGGTGTTCTGCTATTACAACCACACCCAGCACGACCCGGTCACCGCCCGCCTGCAGGCCCTGGCCGACCACTGGATCCCGTGCCGCTATTTGTCCGACGACCAGCTCGCGCAGCGCATCCGCGCCGATGGCATCGACATCCTGGTCGACCTGGCCGGCCATACCCGCGACACCCGCCTGCTGGCGTTTGCGCGCAAACCCGCCCCGGTGCAGGTCGCCTACCTCGGCTATCCCGCCACCACCGGCCTTTCTGCCATCGACTACCGCATCACCGATGTCCATGCCGAACCGCCCGGCATGACCGAGCACCTCAACGTCGAGCAGCTCTGGCGCCTGCCCGAGTTCTTCTGTGTCTACCGCCCCGGCGACAACAGCCCGGACGTGATCGACCATCCGCCGGCCGACGACAACGGCTTCGTCACCTTCGGCTGTTTCAACAACTTCGCCAAGGTCACCGATCCGGTGCTCACCTTGTGGGCGAAGCTGCTGCAGCAGGTGCCCGACGCGCGCCTGCTGCTGGAAATCCACGGCATCAACGATGCGGCGCTGCGCGCCGAGATCGAGGCCCGCCTGGCGCGCCTGGGACTGCCGCCCGAGCGCGTGCTGCTGGAGCCGCGCCGCCCGGAAAACCAGTACATGCTGTACAACCGCATCGATATCGCACTCGACCCGTTCCCGCAGAACGGCGGCACCACCAGCATCGACACGCTGTGGATGGGCGTGCCCTTCGTGACCCTGGCCGGGCGCCATTTCTCCTCGCGCATGGGGGCGACCATCCTGGCCAATGCCAAACTGGGCGAGCTGATCGCCGCCAGCGAAGACGAGTATGTGC